>JACMOF010000475.1 GCA_014378155.1 Caulobacter sp.
CGGGGGACTAAGATGCCGGATTGGCTGACAGCGATCGTTCTGGGCCTGGTCGAGGGCCTGACCGAATTCATTCCCGTCTCGTCGACCGGACACCTGCTGCTGACCAAGATCGCGCTCGGCCTCACCGACACCAGCTGGGACACCTTCATCGTGCTGATCCAGCTGGGCGCGGTGCTGGCGGTGGTCGCCCTTTACTTCCAGCGCCTGTGGACGGTGGTGATCGGCCTGCCGACCAAGCCAGAAGCCCGCCGCTTCGCGCTCAGCGTGATCCTCGGCTGTATCCCGGCCTTCGCCGCCGGCCTGGCCCTGCACGGGGTGATCAAGCACCTGTTCGACAACCCCTATATCCCGCAGATCATCTGCGTGTCGCTAATCGTCGGCGGGGTGATCCTGCTGATCGTCGACAAAAAAGCCCCCGCCCCCCGCGAGATGGACGGCATGGCCCTGAACCTGAAGACCGCCTTCTTCATCGGCCTGTTCCAATGCCTGTCGCTGTTGCCCGGAGTCTCGCGCTCGGGCTCGACCATCGTCGGCTCGATGCTGCTGGGCGTCGATCGCAAGGCCGCCGCCGAGTTCAGCTTCTTCATGGCCATCCCGATCATGGTCGGGGCCTTCGCGCTCGATCTGCTCAAGAACTACAAGGACATCGACACAAGCCAGGCTGGAATCATCGCCATCGGCTTCGTGGTGTCGTTCCTGTCGGGCCTGCTGGTGGTGAAGTACATGATCGACTTCGTCGGCAAGCGCGGCTTCACCCCCTTCGCGTGGTGGCGGATCGTGGTGGGGGTCGTGGGGCTGGGGCTGATCTACATTCCGCGCTAAGCGCTAAAAGCCCTCTCCCAGAGGGTTTTCTTTTCCCTAGAACGCCCCTGTCGGGACCTCGGCATATTGGCCGCCCTTGCGGTAGCGGTAGAGGTAGGATGGGACCACCGACTCGACGGTGGTCGGAACCACGCCCATCTCGGCCAGGCCCGGCAGGCCCTTGTCCGCCACATTGTCGGCCTTCAGCGACTCGACTTGGTCGCTGGTCAGCGGCGGGGTCAGGGGCGACAGGTCGCCGACCTTGCCGATGAAGCTGGCGGCGAACCACGGGATCGGCGCCAGGAGGCGGTTCCGGCCCGTCTCGCGCAGGATCATCTCCAGCAGCTGCTTGAAGCTGTAGACCACCGGGCCGCCGAGCTCATAGGTCAGGCCCTCGGCGGCCGGGCTGGCGACCGCCTTGGCCACTGCGGCGGCCACGTCGCCGACATAGACCGGCTGGAATTTGGTCTCGCCGCCGCCGATCAGCGGCAGGGCGGGGAACAGGGCGGCCATCTGCCCGAACTTGTTGAAGAACTTGTCGTCGGCTCCGAACACGATCGACGGCCGGATCACCACCGCGCCGGGGAAGGCCTCGCGCACAGCGGCCTCGCCCGCCGCTTTCGTCCGGGCGTATTTCGAAGGCGCGTTCGCATCGGCGCCGATGGCCGAGATCTGCACCAGGCGCTTGACCCCGGCGGCCTTGGCCTGCTCTGCGACCGTCTTGGCGCCCATGACATGCAGGGTTTGGAACTGCTGTCGGCCGGCCTCGAACAGCACGCCGACCAAGTTCACTGCGGCTTCCGCGCCGTCCAGCGCCCGGGCGACCGAGTCGACGTTGCGCAGATTGGCCTGCACCACCTCGATCTGGCCGACATCGCCCAGCATCCGCATCTTGTAGGCCAGGTTGGGGTTGCGCACCGCGACGCGGACCCGGTGGCCCGCCTTGGCGAGCTGCCTAACGACCTGGCCGCCGACGAAGCCGGAGCCGCCGAACACCGTGACCAGACCTTGCATGTTCTACCTCGTCCTAAACCCGTGGTCGGGGGATAGACGAGCGCGAGCCCGTTCGCAATGAAATGCGCAACTAAGCGATTGACGGGATCAGAACCTTTGCATAAACGTCCCGGCCTCGCGGCGATCCACGGATTGCCTTGCGGGCCCAGGTGGCGGAATTGGTAGACGCGCTGGCTTCAGGTGCCAGTGACTGTAAGGTCGTGGAGGTTCGAGTCCTCTCCTGGGCACCACCCCCTACCAACCTTCGCGAGAAGGTCGGGGTGGCGCCGAACGAA
>JACMOF010000476.1 GCA_014378155.1 Caulobacter sp.
ACCTCCAAGGGCAATCTGGTGGCGGTGATCAGCAACGGGACCGCAATCCTCGGCCTCGGCGACCTGGGCGCGCTCGCGTCCAAGCCGGTGATGGAAGGTAAGTCCGTCCTCTTCAAGCGGTTCGGCGACGTCGACTCCATCGACATCGAGATCACCAGCAAGGACGCCGACGAGATCATCACGGTGGTCAAGAACATCGGTGTCACCTTCGGCGGCATCAATCTGGAGGACATCAAGAGCCCCGAATGCTTCCGCATCGAGACCGAGCTGCAGGAGCTGCTCGACATCCCGGTGTTCCACGACGACCAGCACGGCACGGCGATCATCTGCGCCGCCGGCCTGATCAACGCCTGCCACATCACCGGCAAGAACCTGGCCGACATCAAGGTGGTGCTCAACGGCCCCGGCGCGGCCGGCATCGCCTCGATGGAGCTGATCAAGGCCATGGGCGTGCGGCCCGAGAACGTCATCGCCGTCGACAGCAAGGGCGTGCTCTATCGCGGCCGCACCGACGGCATGAACCAATGGAAGAGCGCCCACGCGGTCGACACTCCGCTGCGCACCCTGGCCGAGGCCGTGGTTGGCGCGGACGTGCTGCTGGGTCTATCCGCCAAGGGCGCCTTCACGCCGGAGATGATCGCCAGCATGGCCCCCAATCCGGTGATCTTCGCCATGGCCAATCCCGATCCGGAGATCACCCCAGAGGAGGTCCACGCCGTGCGCAAGGACGCCATCATGGGCACCGGCCGCAGCGACTATCCCAATCAGGTCAATAACGTCCTGGGCTTCCCCTACATCTTCCGCGGCGCCCTGGACGTGCGGGCCCGCCGCGTCAATCACGAGATGAAGATCGCCTGCGCCAACGCTCTGGCCATGCTGGCCCGCGAGGACGTGCCCGACGAGGTCGCCGCCGCCTATCACGGCCGCCAGCTGAAGTTTGGACCGCAATATATCATCCCCTCGGCCTTCGACCCGCGGCTGATCTGGTACGTGCCGCCCTTCGTCGCCCAGGCGGCCATGGACACCGGCGTGGCCCGCAAGCCGATCGAGGACATGGACGCCTATCGCGCGGGCCTGGCCCAGCGCCTGGACCCCACCGCCGGCTTCCTGCAGAAAATCAGCGGCGCCGTTTTGTCGAACCCGAAGACGATCGTTTTCGCGGAAGGCGAGGACCCGTCGGTGATCCGCGCCGCCTATGCCTACCAGACCGGCGGCTTCGGCAAGGCCATCCTGTGCGGCCGCGAGAACCTGGTCGAGGACAATATGCGGGTCGTCGGCCTGGACCCGGCCACCGCCGGCCTCGAGATCATCAACGCCCGGCTCAGCGACCGCAATCCGGACTATGTGGACGCTCTCTACAAGCGCCTGCAGCGCCAGGGCTACCTCAAGCGCGACGTCCAGCGGTTGATCAACCAGGACCGCAACAGCTTCGCCGCCTCGATGGTGGTGCTGGGCGAGGCCGACGGCATGGTCACCGGCGTCACCCGCAGCTTCGACCAGGCCCTGGAAGACATCCTGCGCGTCGTCGACCCGGCCCCCGGCGGCCGGATCATGGGCATGTCGGTGGTGCTGGCCAAGGGCCGCACGGTCTTCGTGGCCGACACCAATGTCACCGAGTTGCCCGAGGCCGACGAACTGGTCGAGATCGCCCTGGAAGCCGCCCGCGCCGTCGCCCGCCTGGGCTTCAAGCCGCGCGTGGCCTTCATGAGCTATTCCACCTTCGGCAACCCGATGGGCGAGCGCTCGGAGAAGGTGCGCGAGGCCGTGGCCATGCTCGACGAGATGGACATCGACTTCGAATATGAGGGCGAAATGCCGCCCGAACTGGCGCTCGACCCCGAGCGGCGCGCGAACTACCCGTTCATGCGCCTGACCGACAGCGCCAACATCCTGATCATGCCGGCCATCCACGCGGCCTCGATCTCGACGAAGCTGGTGCAGAGCCTGGGCGGGGCGACCGTGATCGGGCCGGTGCTGTTGGGGTTGAGCAAGCCGGTGCAGATCGCGCCGTTGTCGGCGTCGGTGTCGAAGATTTTGAATATGGCGATGATGGCGGCCTATGAGGCGCCGGGGGATGGGGGCGGGGAGGGTTAGGAGCGCCACCGGTTCAGTTTTCTGAACTTGGTCACAGTCCTTGCATAGGAGCCGCCGATTGGGAGCGTCTTGGGCTCTTGGATCGAGATTTTCCCCTAGCCGCATATGACCAGTTGCCGAAGTTTTCCTAAGCCATCGGGCC
>JACMOF010000477.1 GCA_014378155.1 Caulobacter sp.
ACCAGCGACAGGCCGACCAGCTTGGGAGGCAGGGCCTGCAGCCGCGCCAGCGCGGCGTCATGGGCGCGGAGATGGTCGGTCATGTCTCTGAACCTTCCCTCCCCGTCATGCGGAGGGTGGCCCCGAAGGGGTCGGGTGGAGTTTGATGAGTCTGCGGCCGTGAAGCCCCACCCAAAATTTCGTGGTCCCCCTCCCCATGACGTGGAGGGAAAAGCTCTTTGCACTACGCAGCTTTCAGCGAACGCCCCATCATCAGCGTGCCGAGGACCGAGCCCAGCACCGCCGGCAGGTCCTTGCGGGGGGTCACGCGGTCGACCATGCCCTTTTCGACCAGATATTCCGAGCGCTGAAAGCCCGGCGGCAGGGTCTCGCGGATGGTCTGCTCGATCACCCGGGGGCCGGCGAAGCCGATCAGGGCGCCCGGCTCGGCTAGGTGGACATCGCCGAGCATGGCGTAGGAGGCGGTGACGCCGCCGGTGGTCGGGTCGGTGAGGACCACGACGTATGGCAGGCCGGCGTCCTTCATCTGGTTGATGGCCAAGGTGGTGCGGGCCATCTGCATCAGGGACAGGGCCCCCTCCTGCATCCGCGCGCCGCCGGCGGCGGTGAAGGCGATCAGCGGAACCTGGCGCTCGATCGCGGCCTCGGCGGCGGCGATGAAGCCCTCACCGGCGGCCATGCCCAGCGAGCCGCCCATGAAGGCGAAATCCTGGACCAGAACCACGGCCTTCGCGCCACCAACCACGCCGAAGGCGATGGCGATGGCGTCCTGTTCGCCGGTCGCCTTGCGGGCGGCGGCGAGGCGTTCCTTGTAGGGCTTGCCGTCGGAGAACTTCAGCGGGTCCTCGAACACCGCCGGGGTTGGCAGGACCTCGTATTCGGCGTCGTCGAAGGTGAACTTGAAGCGGGCCTCGGGGCCGATGCGCATGTGGCGTCCGGCCGGGGTGACCCACAGGGCCGCCTCCAGGTCGGAGCGGTAGATCATCTCGCCGGTGTCGGGGCACTTGACCCACAGGTTCTCGGGTGTCTCACGCCTGGCGAACGCCCCGCGCACGCCGGGGGCGATGCGCGACAGCCAGCCGCCGCGTCGCTCGGCCCCGACCTTGGTCTTGTCGCCCTTCTTGGGGCCCGGAGTTTCAGCCATAGCCATAGCCTTTAGCCTCACGCCATTTCGAGTCGCGCCGATCGCACAGCCTTAGCCAGCTCCGACGCCTTGAGAAGAACCTTCTCGGTCACGTTTTCGTTCAACTGGGCGGCCGCCTCGATTTCGTCCACCAGGGCCGAGCCGACCACAGCCGCGTCGGCCACGCGGGCCACGGCGGCGGCTTGTTCCGGTGTGCGGATGCCGAAACCGACGGCGACCGGCAGGCCCGAGGCATTGCGCAGCCGGGTCACGGCCAAGGCCACATTGGCGGGGTCGGCCGACTTGACGCCGGTCACGCCCGCCACCGAGACGTAATAGACGAAGCCCGAGGTGCGGCGGATCACCATCGGCAGGCGCTTGTCGTCGGTGGTGGGGGCGGCCAGGCGGATCAGGGCGATGCCCTCGGCCTCCAGGGCGTCCGACAGGGGGTCGGCCTCTTCCGGCGGGCAATCGACGATGATCAGGCCATCGACGCCGGCCGTTGCAGCGGCGGCGGCGAAGGCTTCGAACCCGCGATTGAGCACCGGATTGAGGTAGCCCATCAGGATGATCGGCGTGTCGTTGTCGCCCTGGCGGAAAGCGGCGACCAGGTCCAGCGTGCCCTGCAACGTCATGCCCGAGCGCAGGCCACGTTGGGCGGCGCGCTGGATGGTCGGCCCCTCGGCCATCGGGTCGGAGAACGGGAAGCCCAGCTCGATCAGGTCGGCCCCCGCCCCCGGCAGGCCCTTGAGCACGCTCAGCGTGGTGGCGGCGTCGGGATCGCCGGCCATGATATAGGTCACGAAGCCAGCGCGGTTCTCGGCCTTCAGGGCCGCGAAACGGCGGTCGATACGGTCGTTGGTCACGTCAAATCGCCCCTAGATCTTCCGCCCGAGGGCCTCGGCCACCGTGAAGATGTCCTTGTCGCCGCGGCCGCACAGATTCATCACCACGATCTTGTCCTTGCCCAGCTCGCGAGCGATGTCGCCAACCCGGGCCAGGGCGTGGGCCGGCTCGAGCGCCGGGATGATGCCTTCCAGCTGCGAGCACAGCATGAAGGCGTCCAGCGCCTCCTGGTCGGTGGTCGAGACATATTCGGCCCGGCCGATCTCGTGCAGGAACGAGTGCTCCGGCCCGATGCCTGGATAGTCCAGGCCCGCCGAGATCGAGTGGGCGTCGATGATCTGGCCGTCGTCGTCCTGCAGCAGATAGGTGCGGTTGCCGTGCAGCACGCCCGGGCGGCCGCCGGTCAGGGAGGCGGCGTGCTTGTCCGTGGAGACGCCATGGCCGGCCGCCTCGACGCCGATCAGCCGCACGCCCTCGTCGGCCAGGAAGGGGTGGAACAGGCCGATGGCGTTGGAGCCGCCGCCGATACAGGCCACCACGGCGTCGGGGAGCCGGCCTTCCATCTCAAGGATCTGGGCGCGGGCCTCGATGCCGATCACGCTCTGGAAGTCGCGGACCATCACCGGATAGGGGTGCGGCCCGGCCGCCGTGCCGATCAGGTAATAGGTGTCCTCGACATTGGTCACCCAGTCGCGCATCGCCTCGTTCATGGCGTCCTTGAGGGTCGCCCGGCCCGCCGTCACCGGCACGACCTCGGCCCCCAGCAGCTTCATGCGGAAGACGTTGGGCGACTGCCGCTCCACGTCGGTCGCGCCCATGTAGACGATGCATTTCAGGCCGAAGCGGGCGCAGACCGTCGCCGTCGCCACGCCGTGCTGGCCCGCTCCGGTCTCGGCGATGATGCGCGTCTTGCCCATCCGCATGGCCAGCAGGATCTGGCCCATGCAGTTGTTGATCTTGTGCGCGCCCGTATGGTTCAGCTCGTCGCGCTTGAACCAGATGTCGGCGGCCCCGTAGTAGGCCGTCAGACGCTCGGCCAGATACATCGGGCTGGGCCGGCCGACATAGTCGGTCAGAAAGCCGTCCAGCTCGGCCTGGAACGTCGGATCGGCCTTGGCCGCCTCATAGGCGGCGTTCAGCTCGTGAACCAGCGGCATCAGAGTCTCGGCCACGAACCGCCCGCCATAGGGGCCGAAACGGCCCTCGGCGTCGGGCATGGCATACTGGTTCGGGATGATGGCGTTCACGGACGAAGCTTTCACGCAGGGGAGCGGCGGAAATCAGGCGGCCCGGACTGTGTCGAGAAACGCCGTGATCAGGGCCGGGTCCTTAACACCTGGCGCGCTTTCCACGCCAGAGGACACATCTACCAAGGGGGCCCCGGACACCCGGGTTGCCTGCGCCACATTGTCCGGGGT
>JACMOF010000052.1 GCA_014378155.1 Caulobacter sp.
CGACGAGATGTTGACGGTGAAATAGTCCGACAAACCCCACAGGCGGGTCAGGCCGGTGACATAGTCGGCGATGCGGTCGGGCGCGTCCTTGTTGGCCCCGATATTGGCCCCGACGATACCGCGTGTCCGCTGCGCCTTCAGCGTCGACAGGCGGGCGGCGAACGGCTCCAGGCCTTCGTTATTGAAGCCCATGCGGTTGATCACCGCCTGATCCTGCGTCAGGCGAAAGAGCCGCGGGCGCGGGTTTCCGGCCTGGGCCAGGGGCGTGACCGTGCCGCATTCGACGAAGCCGAAGCCGGCCCTCGACATCGCGGCCGGGACCTCGGCGTTCTTGTCGAAGCCCGCAGCCAAACCCACGCAGTTGGACAGCGGCAGGCCGGCGACGGTCAGCGACAGGATCGGGTCGTCCACGTCCGACTGGCGCGGACCCAGACCCATCTTCAGGCCCTTGATCGCCCAGCCGTGGGCGTCCTCGGGATCGAGCCCATGCAGGGCGCGCGCGGCGATGTCGTGCAGGCTCATGCGGAGAGCTCGCCGATGATCGGCGCGCCAACGGCGTCGAGGGCCAGCGGCCGCTCGGCGGTGACCTCATCGGTCCGCAGCGGGCGATAGAGGTGGGGAAACAGCGCCCCGCCGCGCGAGGCCTCCCACCTCAGGGCCGGGTCGGCGTCGTCGATCTCGACCGTGAGCAGCAGCAAGTCATCCTGACCCGCGAACCATTTGGCGGCGGTTTCCTGGGCTTGCTCGCCCGACGAGAAGTGGATGAAGCCGTCGGCCAGATCGACGGCCGAGCCCTCGAATGCGCCGGCCGCGCGCGCGGCGGCCCAGCTATCGGCCGACAGCAGCTTGTAGATCGTGCTCATTCGCCGCCTTGTCCGCCATTTTCCGAAGCATAGAACAGGTGGCTCAAGGTCGGGGCTCCATCCGTGTCGATCGAAAACGCCGCGACCGTCGAGGTCGGGAACTTGCCGCGCAGCTTGGCCAGCAGAGCCGGATCGGCCGCTGCGCCCATCGCCATTCGCAGCGCCAGTTCGTGCAGGCCAGGATTGTGGCCGACGACCATGACGGTTCCGCTGTCGGGCGCCCCCTCGCGAATCGCCGCCAGCACGTCCTGAGCCTCGGCGTGATAGAGGTCGCGGCGGGGCTCGGCCCTGGCCTTGGGAAAGGCCGGGCCGGCGGCGTCCCAGGTTTCGCGCGTGCGGCGGGCCGAGGACACCAGCGCCAGATCCGGCGCTAGTCCGGCCTTGGCCAGCACCTTGCCCATCAGGGCGGCGTCGCTCTGCCCGCGGGGGGCCAGGGCGCGTTCGAAATCACCACCCGAGGCGGCGTGCTGCTCGGCCTTGCCGTGGCGCATGAGGATCAGTCGGTCCATGACCCTCCATAGCCTTCGCCGCCGCGCATCGGAAGCGCGGTTGAGAGCCCAGTTGACACAGGGGGCGCCAAGCGGTCCAAGGCGGCATGGCAAATCTCGATTTCGCCGGGGCTGTGCTGTCCGAAGGCGGAACCTGGCGGTTCCCGTCCAACCAGCCCCTGCGTCTCGACTCCGGCGTCAAGCTGGAAAATCTCGAGGTCGCCTATCGCACCTGGGGGACGCTGAACGCGGACGGCACGAACGCCATCCTGATCTGCCACGCCCTGACG
>JACMOF010000478.1 GCA_014378155.1 Caulobacter sp.
GCCGATATGCCGGTTCGCCCGCCGACGGGGCCGTCGGGTGTAGTAGTCAGCCGGCAGCATCCCGATCACGACACCTGATCCTTCTCCCTTTGCGGGAAAATGTGGGCTCGCTGAGCGATGTCGGATGAGGGGTTGACAGGAGGATCAGCCGCAAGCGGCGGGCGGGTTGATGCGATCCCTCATTCGTCGGCTGCGCCGCCACCTTCTCCCGCTAGGGGAAGGGAGAGAGGGTGTAGACGCTTCACCGACAGCGCCAGATAGGCCACACCCATGACGGTCCAGACGATGTCTTCGGCGCGCCGACCTTGAATGACGATCATCGTCTCACCCTCGAAGCGCGGCTTGCGTCCGTTCACGCCTTCTCCTCTCCGCCTGCAAACCCCGGCAGGCTCCAGCCCAGCTTGAGCGCACAGGCCCGCAAGCCGAAGGCGGCCACAAATCCGGCGATCCCCGCCGGCCAGAAACCCGCGTGCAGCAGGCTCAGCACCGCGAACACCGACGCCCCCAGCAGGGCGGCGGTGATGTAGATCTCGCGGCGCAGCAGCAGGTTCGGCTCCCCGGCCAGCACATCCCGGAGGATCCCGCCGAAGGCGGTCGTCAGCACGCCCATCATCACCGCCGTGAACGGATGGACGCCCAGGCTTAGCGCCTTAGCCGTGCCGACCACGCAATAGGCGGCCATGCCCAGGGCGTCGAGCCACAGCAGGGCTCGGAACCGCCAGCCGCGCTTCCCCAGCATCCAGACGATCACCGCCGCCCCCAGGCAGGCCAGGACATAGCCGGGCCGCTGGATCCAGAACACCGGCGCGCCGATCAGCAGATCGCGGAGGGTTCCGCCGCCAACTCCGGTGATGGCTGCGAAAAAGCCGAAGGTGATGATGTCGTGCTTGCGATGGGCGGCGGCCAGCGCCCCGGTCGCGCCGAACACGGCGACGGCGGCGTAATCCAGCCAGAACAGTGTGGTCGAAAGCGCGTCCATTGGCGTTTCATGCCACGGCCGATAGAGCCTGTCCCAGGCTCTATCCCCTTTGATTGGAGCGTGGCGGGCGCTGAAACCGCTCACACTTTCAGCTGCCACGCTCTAAAGGAACGCCATGAGCGAAAAGCCCGAGCAGAAAAAAGGCTGGTTCCAGCGCCTGACGTCGGGCCTGGCCCGGTCGTCCCAGCAGATGACCGACCAGGTCACCGGCGTCTTCGTCAAGAAGCCCCTGGACCAGGAACAGCTGGATCAGCTGGAAGAGATGCTGATCGAGGCGGACCTTGGTCCCCAGATCGCCGCCCGCATCGCCGACGCCTTCGGCAAGGCGCGGTTTGGCAAGTCCTCGACCGAGATCGAGGTCAAGGAAGCCCTGGCCGACCTGGTCGCCGCCGAATTGACCGACCGCGAGGGGGTATTCGACCCGCTGTCGGGTCCCAAGCCCTATGTGGTGCTGTTCATCGGCGTCAATGGGTCGGGCAAGACCACCACCCTGGGCAAGATCGCCTCCGACCTGACCCTCAACAAGGGCGCCAAGGTGTTGATCGCCGCCGGCGACACCTTCCGCGCCGCCGCCGTGGAGCAGCTGAAGGTCTGGGCCGACCGGGCAGGGGCCGATTTCATGAGCCGTCCGCCCGGTTCCGACGCCGCCGCCCTGGCCTATGAGGCCGTCGAACGCGCCAAGCTCGAAGGCCATGATGTCGTGCTGATCGATACCGCCGGCCGGCTGCAGAACAAGCAAGGCCTGATGGACGAACTGCTCAAGGTCATTCGGGTGCTCAAGAAGGTCGATCCCGACGCCCCGCACGAGACCCTGCTGGTGCTGGACGCCACGGTGGGCCGCAACGCCCTGGCCCAGGAGAAGATCTTCGGCAACCAGGTCGGCGTCTCCGGGATTGTGATGACCAAGCTGGATGGCACGGCGCGCGGCGGGGTGCTGGTGCCGGTGGCCCGGGCCTCGGACAGCCCGATCAAGCTGATCGGCGTCGGCGAAGGCGTCGATGATCTACAACCGTTCGACGCGCGTGCCTTCTCGCGCTCGCTGGTGGGGCTTGAGGACTAGACATGACCGAGATTCCTCCCCCCGAGCCGGCGCCCGAACTGGCCACTCAGCCCGACAAGAAGAAGAACGCCGCCTGGGTGCGCACTGCCGTCGACTACGGCGCACCGGTGGCCTTCGCCGTGGCCTTCTTCGCCACCAAGAACTTCCAGACCGCCACCTGGGTGCTGGTCGTCGCCTCGGCCCTGGCCCTGGCGCTCGGCTATGCCGTCGAGCGCCGTGTGGCCCTGCTGCCGCTGTTTTCCGGCGTCATGGCCCTGATCTTCGGCGCCCTGGGCCTGGTGTTCCACAGCGACGTGTTCGTGAAGATCAAGGTGACCGTGGTGAACGGCGCCCTGGCCCTTTTCATGATCGGCGGAACGCTGATGGGCCGCGCGCCGCTCAAGGCGCTGATCGGCGAGGCCGTGCGCCTGCCCGACGCCGCCTGGCGCACACTCACCCTGCGTTATGGCGGCTATTTCACCTTCGCGGCGGTCGCCAATCAGGTGGTCATCGCCATCACCAACGGCATGCCTGCGGTGCAGGGCAACGACCTGTGGGTAAAGTTCCGCATCGCCCTGCTGCCTCTGGCCATCGTCTTCTCCCTGACCCAGGTGCCCTTCATGATGAAGCACATGGCCAAGGGCGACGAGGCCAAGACACCCGAACCGCCGGACGCCGGCTTCTAGGTTGGCAACCGACAGCCCACGGACCATCTGTCGTCAAATCGACGTGTAACCGTGGTACCTGAAGGTCCGTCGACGGAAACGAGGGACGACGGATTATGGCCAAGATCAAGGGCGACAAGGGCGACGGCAGGTCCGTCGGGGCGGATCACGGCGGGGCCCTGACGCGGTCGCCCAGCCACCTGCTGCACCGTGTCCTGCAACTGGCCCTCGACATCTATGCCGAGGAGAGCGGCGCCGGCGGCGTCACCCAGCGGCAGTTCGCGGTTCTGGCGGCGGTGGCCGAGAACGAGGGCGTCACCCAGACGGGCCTGGTGCGCGCCACCGGCATCGACCGTTCCACCCTGGCCGACATGGTCGCCCGGATGATCACCAAGGGCCATTTGGAGCGTCATCGCTCCGATCTGGACGCCCGCGCCAACACCGTCAGCCTGACATCGGCCGGCGCCGCCGTGCTGGAGGAAAGCCGTCCCAAGGTGGCCATGGCCGACGCTCGCATCCTGGCCCTGCTCAAGCCCAGCAAGCGTGCGGGCTTCCTTGAGTTGCTCGCCGACATGGCTGTGTCCGACGTCCACGGCGAACCGGAGGTCAAGGTCAAGAAGACCAAGGCTCCCAAGGCTGAGAAGGTCGCCAAGAAGGACAAGAAGCCCAAGAAGGAAAAGGCCGCCAAGAAGGCGGCCTGAGGGCCCAGCCGGGAACACGCACAAGCGCATGTTCCCCGGCTCTTCCGCCGAAAGCCTTAGGCGGGCGTCCGTCGAAGCCCTAAAGTCGTCTCAAGCCGATAGGACGGCTCGGCCTGCTGGACACCCCGGCGCGCGAGCGCCCTGGCAGGGAGCGCGCATGGCCAAGGGTCAGAAAA
>JACMOF010000479.1 GCA_014378155.1 Caulobacter sp.
GCTACGGGCTTTACGGAAGTGGATTCCCGGCGGGTTGATGGGGTGATTCACTGATCCTCTTGATGGAGGATTGCTGTGTTGAACCTGCCAGGAGTGAGCGACCCGCGCGTGCTGGCGCGTGGCGAGTGGTTGTTTGATCGGATCGTGACGCTTGGAACGGTGGTGCTGAACCGGGCGGGCGGCGGTTACGCCGGCGAGATGGCGGCGCATCGCTATCTGTCGTCGCCCTATGTGACGCCCGAGGGGATCTTGGCGGCGCTGGGCGAGCGAACGGGTCGGGCCTGCGCCGGCCGCCGGATCGTGGCGGCGCAGGACACGACGGAGATCAACTTCGCGGGCAGGGACCGGGCGCGGCTAGGGCTGGGGCCGGGGGGCGACGGCAAGAGCCCGGGCTTCTTCATCCATGCGGTGGTGGCCGTGGACGCCGAGGACGAAGCGGTGCTGGGGGTGGCGGACGCCCAGATCTGGACGCGGGGGAGCCAGCCCCTGGCGCCGCGCCGGGCGCGGGCCCTGGAGGACAAGGAGAGCGGGCGCTGGGTGTGGGGCTGCCAGGCCGCCTCTGGGCGGCTGGCCCAGGCGGCCCAGATCGTCGAGGTCTGCGATCAGGAGGGCGACACCTACAGCCACTACGCCCAGCGGCCGGCCAATGTCGATCTGGTGGTGCGGGCCAGGCATGACCGCAAGGTGGAGGGCGGTGAGTTTCTGTCGGCGGTGATCGCCAGGCAGCCCGCGCTGATCACCACGTCGGTGACGATCTCGCCCCAGGGCGTGGGCGACAAGGGGCGCATCGCCGAGGTGACGCTGCGGTCCAGTCCGGTGCGGATCGTGCGACCCGCCACGGCCGAGGCGACGGACGCGGCCTTGTTGGAGCTGGGCTTGGTCGAGGCGATCGAGGAGGCTCCGCCCGAGGGCGTGGCGCCCCTGCATTGGCGGCTGCTGACCACCTTGCCGATAAGGACCGCCCAGGACGCCCAGGAGGTCGTGCGGCTCTATCGCCTGCGCTGGCGGATCGAGGAGGTGTTTCGCGCGCTCAAGCGCGCCGGCCTGGGGCTGGAGAACACCCAGGTCCAAGAGGCTGGCCGACTGTTCCGACTGGCGGCCATCGCCCTGGGCGCCGCCGCCCGCATCCTGCAACTGGTCGACGCCCGCGATGGCGGCCCAAGGCCCATGGACGATGTCCTAGACCCCCGCCTTCGACAGGCCGTGGCCGCCATCAGCCGGTCCCGCGAAGGGCGGGCCCTCACCCACCGCAACCCCCACCCCGAAGGCTCCCTGGCCTGGCTGGCCTGGGTCGTCGCCCGACACGGCGGCTGGAACTGCCGCGGCAAACCCCCCGGCCCCAAGACCATGGCCAACGGATGGAAACACTTCTCCGCAACCCTCGCCGGCTACCTCATCGCAAAGCCGGAAATACTTCCGTGAATCCCGTAGCCCACAGGGGGAGGAATTGAGGTGCTCGGCCAACGGCGCCATATGTCGGCCATGAGCACGCTCTTCCCGCCCCCCGCCGACAAGTTCGCCCTTGTGCGTGGCGCCGCCATCACGCCGCGGTTCGACGCCAACGGCCTGATCGCCGCCATCGCCCAGCATGCCGACACCGGCGAGATCCTGATGTTCGCCTGGATGAACGACGAGGCCCTGAAGCGCACCCTAGACACCGGCGTCGCGCACTATTTCAGCCGTTCGCGCCAGACCCTGTGGAAGAAGGGCGAGACCAGCGGCCAGCTGCAGATCGTCACCGAACTGCGCATCGACTGCGACCAGGACGCGGTGCTGATCAAGATCCGCCCACAAGGCGACGGCGGCGCCTGCCATGTGGGCTTCCGCTCCTGCTTCTACCGGGTCTGGGAGAACGGGGCCTTGGTCGAGCGCGAGGCTTAGAGCTCTCTTCATCCGACGGAGCCTGGGCCCTCGCCGTGCAGCCGGCGACGATGGGCTGTGCAGGCGCGGTGGAGATTGACGCCATGACCACCCTTCAAGCCGTGCTCGCCTCCGGCCTGGCCGCTGGCCTGCTGACCATCACGCCTGGCCCCGACACCGCCCTGGTGCTCCGCACGGCCGCCGCC
>JACMOF010000480.1 GCA_014378155.1 Caulobacter sp.
CCGCCAAAACCGGTTCCGTTTTGCGGCTTCGCGCTCTAGGTTCGCCACCTTTCCGCAACGGCGACGTTAAGAGACTCATGGCCGCGCATTATCTCGACTTCGAGCGACCCATCGCCGATCTGGAAAGCAAGATCGAGGAGCTGTCCAAGCTCTCCGAAACGGCTGGTCCCGGCGCGTTCGACGGCGAGATCCAGGCCCTGCGCGATCGCGCCCAGCAGATGCGCAAGGAGGCCTATGCCGGCCTGGACGCCTGGCAGAAGACCATGGTCGCCCGCCATCCCGAGCGCCCGCACCTGAAGGACTATATCGCCGGCCTGATCGACCAGTTCGTCGAGCTGCGCGGTGACCGCAAATTCGCCGACGACCAGGCCATCGTCGGCGGCCTGGGCCGGTTCCGCGGCATCCCGGTTGTGGTCATGGGCCACGAGAAGGGCCACGACACCACCACCCGCCTGAAGCACAATTTCGGCATGGCCCGCCCCGAGGGCTACCGCAAGGCCGTGCGGCTGATGGACATGGCCGAGCGCTTCAACCTGCCGGTCATCACCTTCGTCGACACCGCCGGCGCCTATCCGGGCCTGGGCGCCGAGGAACGCGGCCAGGCCGAGGCCATCGCCCGCTCGACCGAGCGTGGCCTGGTGCTGGGCACGCCGATGATCGCCACCATCGTCGGCGAAGGCGGCAGCGGCGGGGCCATCGCCCTGGCCGGCGCCAACAAGGTGCTGATCCTCGAGCACTCGATCTATTCGGTGATCTCGCCGGAAGGCGCGGCCTCGATCCTGTGGCGCGACGGCGCCCGGGCCAAGGACGCCGCCGCCAACATGAAGATCACCGCCCAGGACCTGATCGGCCTGAAGATCGTCGACCGAATCGTCGAGGAACCGGCCGGCGGGGCCCATTCCGATCCCTCCGCCGCCATCGAAGCGGTGGGCGACGCGGTCGAGGACGAACTGAAGGCCCTGATGAAGCTGTCGGCCGCCGAGCTGAAGAAACAGCGCGCGGCGCGGTTCTACGCCATTGGGCGCGAAGGGCTGCAGTAGGTTCGGGACCCGCCGCCGGCCTCGAAAATCGATGTTCGCTGGCGTGCGACCGGAAGTCCGCTAAGGCGGCGCTCCAGGGTGGAGCTTACTCGACAATGCACTTTCTCGTCGTCGCGACCGTCCTGCTCCTGGCCGCCGCGCCGATCGTCCGGGCCAGGCCAGCGCCGGCCAAGCGCCCCTCGGCGGTGGATCACTGCCTGGAACCGGGACCCAATATCGCCGTCTTGAACTGCGTTTCCGACCTCGCCGACGTCCAGGACGGGCGTCTCAACCGGTCCTACAAGGCCGCCATTGCGTGATTGAAAAGGCCGGAGCAGAAGGCCGCATTGAGGTCCGCCCAACGCGGCTGGATCGCGTCCCGCGACGCCGAATGCTTGCCCTAAGCCGATGAGTCGGAGTTCGGCCAGCAGGGCAAGATCGACGCCGAGGTCTGCGTGCTGGACCAGGCCCGCCAGCGCGCTGGCGAACTTGAGCGCTATCGATAGCGGATAGCGGCCGCCAGGGGGTAAAAGACGGCTGCGGTAAACACCCCGGCAAGCACTGTGACGTCACCGTGAAGTTTTCGCGAAATAGCAGCGCTTCAGCGTTCAGGTTAGCACACCGTTAGCCGAGAAATGGTCCCTCCACCGAATAGTGGAGGCGTATCATGTTCACCTTGCGAGACACCGTTTCATCCCTCGCGCCCGCACGGGCCGAGGACCTGGGCAAAACGCTGTATGACCGATTCCGCGAAGAGCCCGACACACTGATCGTGCCGGTGCTCGACGATGAAGACCGGCCCATCGGTCTCGTGGAACGCAACGCCTTTTTCCTGCGCATGGCCGCCGAATATGGCCGCGCCCTCTACGCCAATCGGCCGATCTCGGTGTTGATGGACGCCCAGCCCCTGGTGGTCGAGGCCGATGTCGAGCTGGCGGCCTTCACCAGCGACAGCCTGTCCTATCGGGCGTCCGACCTGCTGCGCGGCTTCATCGTCACCGACGGCGGGCGCTATCTGGGGGTCGGCACGGTGCTGGGTCTGCTGCAGGCCGCCAACGAGACCAACCGCCGGGGCGTCGAGGCCCTTGCCGCCGCCAAGGCCGCCGCCGACCAGGCCCACACCTTCATGACGGCGGTGGTCGAGGCCATACCCTCGATGGTGTTCGTCAAGCGGGCCGACGACCATGCCTATGTCCTGGTCAACCGGGCCGGCGAAAAGATGCTCGGCCACCCCCGCGCCGAGATGATCGGCCGCACCGACGCCGACTTCTATCCGCCCGAGCAAGCGGCGATCTACCGGGCGCGCGACGCCGAGGTGATCTCGTCGGGCGAGGTGCGGGTGATCGAGGAAGACCACGTGCCGCGCAAGGACGGCTCCATCGCCCTGCTGCGCACCAAGAAGATCGCCATCATCGGCCCCGACGGCCAGGCCGAATATCTGCTGGGCGTCTCCGAGGACATCGCCGAGCGCAAGCGAGCCGAGGCTCAGATCGCCCGTTTGGCCCATTATGACCCGCTGACCGACCTGCCCAACCGCCTGCTATTTCAGAAGGACCTGTCGGCGGCTCTGGCCCGGGCGGCGCGGCGCGAGGAACTGGTGGCGGTGCACTGTGTCGACCTGGACCGCTTCAAGACCGTCAACGACACCCTCGGCCATCCGATCGGCGACGCCCTGCTGAAGACCGCCGCTGAGCGTCTGCGGGCTTGCGTGCGCGAGGGCGACACCGTCGCGCGGCTGGGCGGCGACGAGTTCGCGGTGGTGCAGACCGGTTTGACCGACCTGTCCGGCGCCACGCGTCTGGCTAGCCGGATCGTCGAGGCTCTGGCCGAGACCTTCGACCTGCAGGGCCACCAGGTGATGATCGGCGGCAGCGTCGGGGTGGCCATATCGCCTACGGACGGGGCGGGCGCCGATGAGTTGCTGAAAAAGGCCGACATGGCGCTGTACCGCGCCAAGGCCGACGGGCGTGGGACCTTCCACTTCTTTGAACGGGCGATGGACGAACAGCTCCAGGCCCGCCGCGCCCTCGAGCTCGACCTCCGCCTGGCCCTGGTCGAAGGCCAGTTCGAACTCTATTACCAGCCGCTGTTCAGCCTCGGCGCCGACCGGGTGATGGGCTGCGAGGCGCTGCTGCGCTGGAACCATCCGACGCGTGGCATGATCTCGCCGGGCGACTTTATCCCGCTCGCCGAGGAGATCGGCCTGATCAACCCGCTGGGCGAATGGGTGCTGCGCGAGGCCTGCCGCGAGGCGGCAGGCTGGCCCGACCATGTGCGCCTGGCGGTCAATCTGTCGCCGTCGCAGTTTCGCGACAAGCAGTTGGTGAGAACCGTGGTCTCGGCCCTGGCCGCGTCGGGGCTGCCCGCCGAGCGACTGGTGCTGGAGATCACCGAGTCTGTGCTGTTGCACAACACCGCCGGCAACATGTCGATCCTGCATGACCTCAAGACCCTGGGCGTGCGGATCTCGATGGACGACTTCGGCACCGGCTATTCCAGCCTGAGCTATCTTCGCAGCTTTCCGTTCGACAAGATCAAGATCGACCAGACCTTCGTGCGCGACATCCTCGAGGATCCCGACGCCCTGGCGATCATCAAGGCCGTGCTCGACCTGGGCGCCAGCCTGGGCATCACCACCACGGCCGAGGGCGTCGAGACGGTGGAGCAGTTGGACGAGCTGCGCCGCCAGGGCTGCGGCGAGATCCAGGGCTATTTCATCAGCCGCCCCAAGCCGGCGGCCGAGATCGCCGCGATGCTGGGGGCCAGGGTCCCGGTGGAGCCCGGCGCCCGCCTGGAAAGTCATCGCGCCGCGCGGGCCCTCAAGCGGGCCTGAAACGCAATCAGCGTTCGGACGGTGTTCGGGCGGCTTGGAGGGCGCCGCCTCCAGCGCCTAGCCTGGATGCCCTGCTCTGGACGCCGCCCGAGGACCCATGTCGCAACTGACGCTGTTCAAGGCGCTGACCCTGCGGGGCCTGACCCTGAAGAACCGCATCGTGGTCTCGCCGATGTGCCAATATGTGGCCGTCGACGGGGTGGCCCAGGACTGGCACCTGGCGCATCTGGCGCGGTTCGCGATCGGCGGGGCGGGCGTGGTGTTCGTCGAGGCCACGGCCGTCGAGCCGCGCGGCCGCATCACCCATGGCGACCTGGGCCTGTGGAACGTCGCTCAGCAGGCGGCCCTGGCCAGGATCGCCAGCATGAGCAAGGGGCTGGGCGCGATCCCCGCCATCCAGCTGGCCCATGCCGGACGCAAGGCCAGCACCCATCGCCCGTTCGAGGGCGGGGGTCCTATCCTGCCTGACAACGCCAAACCCGGCGAGCCGGCCTGGGCCGCCCTGGCCCCCAGCGCCGTGCCCTTCGCTCCGACCTGGCCAACGCCGGAGGCCGCGACCCTGGACGACATCGCGGCGATCAAGGCGGCCTTCGCGGCCTCGGCCAAGCGCGCCTTGGCGGCCGGCTTCGAGATCATCGAGATCCATTGCGCCCACGGCTATCTGTTGACCAAGTTCCTGTCGCCGATCAGCAACCAGCGTGACGACGCCTATGGCCGAGCCTGGGCGGGCGGATGCGTCTGCCGCTGGAGGTGGTCAACGCGGTGCGCGAAGTCTGGCCCCACGAGCGGCCGCTGTTTGCGCGGATTTCCTCGGTGGACGGGACCGAGGGCGGCTGGGACCTGGAGGATAGCGTCATACTGGCCCGCCAGATGAAAGCACGCGGCGTCGATGTAGTCGATTGCTCGTCGGGCGGGCTGACGCCGTCGATCGCCACCCTGCCGACGCCGGCGCCGGGCTATCAGTTCGACTACGCCGCCACGGTGCGCCGCCAGGCCGGGGTTCCGACCATGGCCGTGGGGCTGATCGTCGAACTGGCCCAGGCCGAATTCGCCCTGGCCTCGGGTCAGGCGGACCTGGTTGCCCTGGGTCGGCAGATGCTCGACGATCCCAACTGGCCGCTGCGGGCCTTGGCCGAGGTGGACGCCGAGCATATCGGCGGCCCGGAATGGCCGGCGCCGGTCGGCTATGCGATCAAGGCGCTGAACAAGGTCAAGGCCAAGTACGGCCTGCTCCGCAAGGAAACCTCGACGTTCTGAGGTGATGATTAGCGGTTAGCCGGCGTGATGAACCTGCAGCAAGCCTGGATCGCCGGCTGGGCTTTTTCGGGCTCGACCGGTACGAAGCCGGAGCCGTCCCTGACATAGATGATGTTGCCTTCGACGTGGTCGAGACCGGCCGCGCCGATCACAGCGAAATAGTAGGTCTTACCCGTTTCGATATCGATCTGGAGCTCGGCGTTGCTTTGCGCGGAAAGCAGGGGCCAGGCCAGTTTGAACTTATGAGCTCCGACCGCAACCTGAACTGCAGTAAAGCTGTTCTGCTTTAGAGCTGCGACATTTCGGCCGTCGATTTTCAGCGTCGTCGACCACAGGGTCGGCTCGGCATAGGCGCGGAAGATGAAGACGTTCTCAACCCCAGCGGGCGCAGTGACAAGATCAGAAACCTCCGCCTGGGTGGGTGAGGCGGTCAGGACAGCGAGCAGGCCCAGCGAGGCCAAGGCGAACTTTCTAAGCGGCACCGGGGTTCCTTCGCGGCTGACTTGATGCGAGGAACCCTAAGCGGCGCTTTGGGTGAGCTCAATGGGGCTGCCTAGTCTTAAGCCACCGCCTTCAGCGCCTCGCCCAGTTCCTCGACCATCTCCGGCGTTGTCGCCCAGGAGCACATGAACCGCGCCGTGCCGTCGAGGAAGCGGTAGACGAACCAGCCCCGGCCCCGCAGCCGCTCCAGGGCCGCGTCGTCCATATCGACGAACAGGCCGTTGGCCTCGACCGGGTGGCGCAGTGGGAAGGGCATCAGGTCCGCAAGCTTGCGCGCCATGGCGTTGGCGTGGGCCGCCCGCGCCGCCCACGGGCCGCCGTCATTGTCCTCGCCCAGCAGGCCAAGCCAGGGGGCCGACAGGAACCGGCCTTTGGAGACCAGTTGGCCGGCGTGCTTGAGGCGGGCATCGAGCCGGCGGTGCAGGTCCTTGTCGAGGAAGACCACGGCCTCGGTCGGCGTCGTGCCGGCCTTGGTGCCGCCAATCACCAGGATATCGACGCCGATCTTGGCCACCCGCTTGAGGTCAAAACCCGCCGCCACGGCGTTGGCCAGGCGAGCGCCGTCGAGGTGTACGCCGTATCCCTGGGCCTTGGCCGGGGCGATCAGGGCGGCCAGGTCGTCGGCGCCATAGACCGTGCCGTATTCGGTGGCGTTGGTCAGGGACAGGGCCGCGGCGGGCTGGCGGTATGAGACATCGGGTTCGGCCAGGGCCGCTTCCAGCGCCGGCAGTTCGATCTTGCCCGAGGCGCCGGGCAGGCCGATCAGGCCGACGCCCTGGCCGAAGAAGCCGGGAGCGCCGGTTTCGTCGGTGCAGATGTGGGCGTGCTCGTGGGCCAGCACGGCCTCATGCGGACGCGCCAGGCAGGTCAGGGCGAAAGCGTTGGCCGCCGTGCCCGAGGCGGTGAACCGCACCTCGGCGTCGCTGTCGAGCAGGGCGCGGATGCGATCGGCCGCCGCAGCGCTGACATGGTCGGTCCCATAGCCGGAGGCGGTTCCGGCATTGGCGGCGACCAGGGCCTCCATCACCTCGGGCATGGCGCCCGCGACATTGTCGGAGGCGAAGTCGTAGCGGGCTTGGCTCATGGGATTGCGATAGGGCGGGTTCGGCGGCCCGGCAAGACCCCTCTCGCTCGCCACCAACCTACCCGGAGTGGCCTTCGCCTTTCACCCAAAGCGGTTGTCATCCCGAACGAGCGCGCAGCGCGCAGATCCGGGACCGACCCGTGAACGCAGGCGCTTCCGGCGGTCCCGGATCTGCGGCCCGTTGGGCCTTGTCCGGGATGACAAACTTTGTTGGTTGTCTAGCGAGGTCAGCCCACGGCGCGCGCCCAGGCCCGGACCTCGTCGACGAACAGTCCAGGCTCTTCCATCGCCGCGAAATGGCCGCCGCGCGGCAGTTCGGTCCAGCGGGTGATGGTGTAGGCCCGGTCGGCCCAAGTGCGCGGCGGAGCCTGGTAGAGCACCTCGCCCGGGAAGTTGGCGAAGGCGGTGGGGGTCTCGCAGCGCACGCCCTCGGGCAGGGTGATCCCGCCCTCCTCCATCAGGCCGCGATAGTACCAGGCCCCGGTCGTGAAGCTGCCGGTCATCACGTAGATCATCAGGTTGGTCAGCAGCTGGTCGCGGCTGAACGCCTGCTCGAACGACTTTCCGGACAGGTCGGCCCAATCGTGGAAGCGTTCCAATATCCAGGCGGCCTGGCCCACCGGGTTGCTGGCTCCCAGCCAGGCCAGGGACTGCGGCTTGGAGACCTGCAGGCGCAGATAGGCGCCCATCATGTCCATGGCGAAGGCGGTGCGCTGCACCCAGGCGACCTCGGCCTCGCCCTGGGGCGGACCAGCGGGGCGAAAGCCGATCATGTTCAGGTGGATGGCCTTGACGTGGGCGGCGTGGTCCAGCCCCAGCCACGAGGTGATCAGCCCACCCCAATCGCCGCCCTGGGCGAGGTAGCGGTCATAGCCGAGCACGTCGGTCATCAGGCTGTTGAAGAGGCGTGCGGTGGTGCGCTGGCCGATCGGCTTGGCGGGCTTGGACGAGAAGCCAAAGCCCGGCAGGGACGGGATCACCAGGTCGAAGGCGTCGGCCGGATCGCCGCCATGGCGCGACGGGAAGGCCAGGGGCTCGATGGCCGCCCAGAACTCGTAGTGGCTGCCCGGCCAACCGTGGCTGAGCAGCAGCGGGCGCTTGCCTTGGGCTTCGCCGACCACGTGGACGAAGTGCAGGTCGAAATCCTCGACCCGGGCGGTGAACTGCGGGAATCGGTTGAGCTGCGCCATGGCGGCGGCGACGTCGAAGCCGTCGGTCCAATAGGCAGTGATCTCTTTGAGGAATTGGGCGTCGCACCCGTGGTTCCAGCCACCGCCCTCCGGCGCGGGCGGGAACTCATAGGCCCGGACCTGGTCCAGGACCTTGCCGATCGCGGCGTCGCTCCAGGCGACCTTAAAGGGCTGCGGCATCACGTCCTCCCGTCTGTTTTCAAGAAGGTGCTGCGGGTGACGTGGGGGGCGTCAAGCGCTCCCCCAAAACTCCGCTCATGCCGACTTTCGCTCGGGACTTCGTGCGTCTGACGCCGGACGTCTGACGCTGGAGGCCGGCGAGCGCGAGCCGGGCGCTAAGCGCGCACGCTGCACCGGTGACGGCGGCGCCGCAAACGTTCGGCTCCGTCCGATCCGCCTTCCTAGCCCCGCGCGGCGACCGCCAGGCCGGGGAAGTCGCTGAACACCCCGTCGACGCCGGCGGCGTATAGCGCCTTGAACACCTTCGAGACCTCGCCCGGTTGGGCCAGATAGTCGGCTGCGGCCGGGTCGCCCCGGCGCAAGGACGCCGGCAGGAAGTAGTTCTCGGCCCGGACCGTCCAGGGGTGGACCACCAGGCCGGCGGCGTGGGCGTCCTTCACCAGACTGGTGGCCGGCAGCAGGGTGTCGGCGTCCTGCGGGATGATCTGGGTCTTCTCCGCGCCCAAGCCGTCGGCATAGAGCGCCACACCTTTCAGGCCCTCGGGGCTGCAAAGCTGGGCGTAGGTGACGTTGGGCAGGTCGGCCGGACCGCCTTGACCCGCCGTCAGCAGCACCAGTCGGGCCTTGGTCTTGCCCCGGATGGCCTTCAATGGCCCGACCTCGAAGCACTGGACGAAGACCGGCGCGGTGGCTGAGTTCAGGTCATGGGCCTTGAGCAGGGCGACCAGGCGATCCTCGACCGGCAGGCCGATGCCGGCGAAATAGGTCGGATGCTTCATCTCGGGATAGACGCCGATCGTTCGCCCCGAGCGCTGGCTGCCCGCCTTGGCGATGGCCACCACCTCGTCGAAGGTCAGAAGCTGGGCCTGGCCGTCATATCTGGTATTGCCGGGACGAAGTTGCGGCAGGCGCTCGCGGGCCCGCAGCGTCTTGATCTCGACCAGGGTGAAGTCCTCGGTGAACCAGCCGGTGATCTGTTGGCCGTCGATGGTCTTGGTGGCCTTGCGGCCGGCGAATTCCGGATGGCTGGCGACGTCGGTGGTTCCGCCGATCTCATTCTCATGCCGGGCGATCAGGTGGCCGTCCTTCGTCGGGACCAGGTCGGGCTCGATGAAGTCGCAGCCCTGGTCGATGGCCAGGTCGTAGGCCAGGGCGGTGTGTTCCGGCCTCAGGCCCGACGCGCCGCGATGAGCGATGACGATCGGCTTTCTGGGCGCGGCGAAGCTCATGGCGGGGATCAGGGCGCCAGCCAGGGCGGCGGTCGTGAGGGCGCGGCGGGTCAGCAAGGTCATGGTCGCCATCTAGCGCGCCGATGTGACGTTTTGACCAGAGCCGCGCCATCGATCCGGCGCACGCCAGCGGCCTAAATCTTTTTCTGCGGACGCCGCATCCGGGGCGCGGGCTAGCGCGCAGCTGCGGTCGATAGGCCCGACCAGTACGGCTTTCCGCGTCATCGTCCGTGAGCCTGCCGCCCCGTCCCCCACCAGACCGGCGGGCGAACCTGGACCCTTCCGCCTCCCTCCCCCCCCCGTCGGAGGCGGGAGGGCCTTGCGCTCTAGAGCATTTTTCGAGCGAAGTGGTTCCGGTTCGCGTGAAGAAAATGCGTCAAAACAAAAGATTAGAGCTCACGGCCCGACGCAGTCAGGACGGGAAATGCTCTAGCCCTTGGACGAGCGCTCGAGAATGGCCTTCAGGCACTGGGCCTTTTGCGGAAG
>JACMOF010000481.1 GCA_014378155.1 Caulobacter sp.
ATGATCACCGGGTTTCCATCGTAGTCCCCGAGTCCGACGCCGGCCGAGGCGCCGAAGGCCACCACGCCTTCGCGGATCGGAGCCAGGCGCTCGGCCTTGCGGCGGGCTTCCTCCGCGTCCTTGCAGCCCACCTGCTGCTCGGCTTTCAGGCCCTTGCCGCGGCCGGCCTTGTAGGCTTGGACGATGTAGACGGTTTCTTTGGCCATGGCTCTTCAGGCGCCCTGTTTGGCGGCGAGGTCAAGGCGGCGACCTCAACGATCCCCGACAATGATCCGCAACAAGAACCGAGACTCTAGGCCCTGGTTCAGGAAAACTGATTTCGCCATCCGCCTGCAACCGGGCAATAGCCTACCCGTCCAATCGCCTTAATGGAGCCGTTCATGGTCGCCCGCCGCGCCGCCCTTCTCAGCCTCGCCGCTCTCATGATCGCGGCCTGCTCGCGGCAGCCCGCGCCGAGCGCCAGCGACACCCTGACGGTGGCCGCCACGGCCGTACCCCACGCCGAGGTGCTGGAATTCATCAAGCCCAAGCTGGCGGCCCAGGGCCTAAAGATCGAGATCAAGGTCTTCAACGACTATGTCCAGCCCAACACCCAGGTCGCCGAGAAGCGCATGGACGTCAGCTATTTCGAGACCCTGCCCTATCTGGAGACCTTCAACGCCGACAAGGGCACCAACCTCGTCCCGGTGATCGGCGTGCACATCGAGCCGATCGGCGCCTATTCGCGCAAGCACAAGACCATCGCCGACCTGCCGCAGGGCGCCACCGTGGCGATCCCCAATGACGCCAGCACCGAGGATCGGGCGCTGCGGCTGCTGGCCCGCAACAACGTCATCGGGCTGGACCTCGGCAAGAAGGGGCTGAGCCTGAAGGACATCGACAGCAATCCCAAGGGCCTGAAGTTCAAGGAACTGGAAGGCGCGACCCTGCCGCGCACGCTCAGCGAGGTCGATTTGGCGGTGATCAACACTAACTTCGCCCTCGACGCCAAGCTGGACCCGTCCAAGGACGCCCTGCTGATCGAGGACAAGAAAAGCCCCTATGTGAACTATCTGGTCGCCCGTCCGGACAACAAGGACGACCCGCGCGTCCAGAAGCTGGCCAAGGCCCTGACCACGCCCGAGGTCGCGGCGTTCATGGAGCAGCATTATCACGGCGCGGTGGTGCCAGCGTTCTAGGGCATTGTTCGAGCGAAGTGGTTCCGGTTCGCGTGAAGAAAAATGCGTCAAAACAGAAGATTAGAGCTCACGGCCTGACGCAGTCAGGTCGGGAAATGCTCTAGGCGCCGATGGCGGATGCGTATCCTCACGTCCTCGATTCAGCCGATCCTACGTCCCTAAGTAGATCGCTCGCTAGCGCCAGCTAAAATTTCACCGTACATATCAGGCTCACTCTTTGCGGAGCCGATCCCTTGCGACAACTGATGGCTCCCGACGATGCTCTGGCCGGCGGCGCCCGCGACCGGATCCTGGTGCTGGATGTCTGTTCATCCTCCGGCCTTGAGGACTGGTCGCCCGACCTGCAGAAGGCCAAGGTCTATGAACGCATCCTGCTGGACCTGATCCTGGGTCGTCTGGCGCCCGGCGGTCGGCTGGACGAGCAGTCGCTGGCCGCGCGCTACGATGCGGGCCTCGCCGGTGTGCGCGACGCCCTGGGCCGGCTGGCGCTGGAGGGGCTGGTGATCCGCCGGGCTCGCTCGGGCACCACGGTGGCGCCGCTTGACCTGGTTGAGCTGCGCCAGGGCTATGAGGCCAGGGCCCTGATCGAGCCGCACTGCGCGGGCCTGGCGGCCAAATACGCCAGCAAGGCCGAAGCCGCCGCCATCCGCGCGGCCTTCGACGGCGGCGAAGACGCGGCCCGCGCCCGCGACCTGCCGACCCTGGTGGCCATGGACCAACGCTTCCACGCCGCCGTCGCCCGGGCCGGCGGCAACATGGCCCTGGCCCGCATCCTGATCCCCTTGCAGCACAAGGCCGCGCGTTACTGGGTATTTTCGTTCGGCGCGGCGACCGAGGCCGAGCTAATCGCCGACGTCCAGCAGCACCGCGACGTCGCCGACGTTATCGCCCTGGGCAATATCGACGGCGCCCGGTTGGCGATGATGCGCGTGCTCAACATCATGCCCGAGGCCGCTCGGCCGATGTTGGCGGGATAGCGGCGTCCAGGCGCGGACGCCTTTGCATTGGCCAATAGCGCCACCAGACAAGATCGTCTGAAATGTTAGATAATGTTTTGACGAACGTTGCGTAATCTCCCATCTCCTGGCCTCACCGCCATTGTGGCGCAGTGGAGCCCGCTCGATGCCAAGCCGCGTTCGCCTGTTCGTTACCGCCATGGCCATGGGCCTGATGGCGGCGAGCCTGGGCAAGGCCCAGGACGCGAGCCCCCAGAACGCCGTCGATGAGGTGCTGGTCCTGGCCCGCGACCGGGCCGGCCTGCTGGAGAAGCAGCCCAGCACCACCGTTTTCGGCCTTGAAAAGCCGTTGCTGGAAACGCCTCGCTCGGCCAGCTTCGTCAGCGACACCATGCTCCAGCGGTTCGGCGTCGAGACGCTGGACGGCCTGACCGCCGTCTCGCCCGGGACCTACACCGCCAGCTTCTATGGCGTGCCCGGCGCGCTCAATATTCGCGGCACCTTGGCCGAGAACTATTTCCGCGGCTTCAAGCGGGTGGAGAACCGCGGGACCTATGCCACCCCGATCGGTGGCGCGGCACAGATCGAGATCGTGCGCGGCCCGCCCACGCCGCTCTACGGCGCGGGCAAGGTTGGCGGCATGCTGAACTTCATCCCCAAGTCGGCGCGTGACGAGGGCCGGTTCCTGACCGATCCCAGGGGCGAGCTCACGGCCACTGTTGGAGCCTACGACAAGAAGAACCTCACGGGCCAGATCGCCCTGCCGGTCAAGCTGGGCGCGGCCGATGGCGGGGTCTACGCCTATGGCGAGGTCGACGACTCAAAAAGCTTCTACCGGGGACTGCATCCCAAGCGGCAGTTGGCCGAGGTATCGGCCGACTTCGACTTGGGCGGCGGGTGGAGCACAGCGTTCGGCGGCATGGTCTATCATTCGACCGGCGACGTGCAGACCCCCGGCTGGAACCGCCTGACCCAGGACCTGATCGACCACCAGACCTATGTCACCGGCCGCGACACCACCTTGGTCGACGCTGACGGCAACGGCCGGCTAACCCCGGGCGAGGTGGGCTTCTATCCGTTCGGCAGCGCGCTCTACATCGCTTATGGCGCCGTCCCCAAGAGTGACCCCAACCATACTCTGGACACAGGGGTGGGCACGACCAAGCTGTCGCCGCGCACCGTGCACATCAGCCCCGCAGACTTCTCCACGACCCGCACCAACACCCTCTATCTCGATCTGGCCAAGCGGTTCGACGACGGCGGCGTGCTGAAGCTGCAGCTGTTCTATGACGACCAGGAGAACAGGCGCTTTGTCTCGTACGGCTACCCGGCCTGGTTCGACAGCGCGGTGTGGGAGGCGCGGGCCAGCTACGCGTTCGAGCGCGACTTCGGAGCGGTGAGCACCCAGTCGATCGTCGGCGCCAGCTATCGCCGGTTCGAAGGACGGCGGCGCGAGAGCTTCAACAGCGGCATGATCGCCATCGACCGCCGCGACATCGCCTTCGGCGCGACGCCCACCGACATCATCGACAGCCCCTTCAGCACCGAACCGGCGGACGTCCAGGGCCTTCAATGGGAGAATGACAACAGCAGCACGTGGCGCCAGGCGGGCCTGTTCTTCACCAGCGACGTCAAGCTGGATCACCTGACCCTGACCCTGGGCGGCCGCTATGACGACTATGACGTCGCAGCCAACGATACCGGCTTCCTGCCCTTCACCGTGCCTGGCCGCCAGACCGACAGCCGGGGCAAGGCGACCTACAGCGCCAGCCTGACCTATCAGACTCCCATCGGCCTGATGCCCTATGTCAGCTACGCCAAGGCCTCGGCCCTGGAGGTCAGCCAGGCTGGAGACCTCGCCCCGGGCCTGGTCGCCGATGGGTCGTGG
>JACMOF010000482.1 GCA_014378155.1 Caulobacter sp.
CGCCGTCGATCGTCATCATGACCACCTCGTTCGTGCGGATCGTGGTGGTGCTGGGCTTGCTGCGCACCGCGATCGGCGTGCAGCAGAGCCCGCCCAACCCGGTGATCATCTCGCTGGCCCTGTTCCTGACCGCCATCGTCATGGGTCCGACCTTCGAAAAGTCCTATGCCGATGGGATCAAGCCGCTGCTCGACAAGCAGATCGAGATGCCCGAGGCCTTCGACGCCGCCACGGCGCCGGTGAAGGTGTTCATGCTGCGCCAAGTAGACCAGGATGATCTTGCCCTATTCATTCGCCTGTCGAAGATCGAGAAACCCAAGACCGCCGTCGACACGCCGCTGAAGGTGGTGACCCCTGCCTTCATGATCTCGGAGCTCAAGCGGGCCTTCGAGATCGGCTTCCTGCTGTTCATCCCGTTCCTGGTGGTCGACCTGGTGGTCGCCAGCGTGCTGATGAGCATGGGCATGATGATGCTGCCCCCCGCGACCGTCAGCCTTCCGTTCAAGCTGATCTTCTTCGTGCTAGTGGACGGCTGGCGACTCGTCGCCGGCAGCCTGGTCGAGAGCTTCCAGCGCGGCTCGGGCGGCGGCTAAAGAACACAGGCAAGAAGAAGAACGATGGGCGTTTTCGTACTGGGGTCGATCAATCTGGACGCCGTGGCGCGGGTCGACGACCTGCCACGACCCGGCGAGACGGTGGCCGGCATCTCGCTGGAGCTGTTCCCGGGCGGCAAGGGCGCCAACCAGGCCGTGGCCGCCGCCCGCATGGGCGCGGCGACCCGGCTGATGGGCGCGGTCGGCAAGGAAGACAGCGGCCCCACCCTGAAAGTCAGGCTGGCCGGCTATGGCGTGCAGGTCTCCGACGTCATGGAACTGCCGGGCATCCCCACGGGCCAGGCTCATGTGTGGGTGTCGTCCAGCGGCGAGAACATGATCGTCGTCACCGGCGGCGCCAACGCCACGCTCTCGCCGCAACAGGTCGCCGCCACGGCCCTGGAGGGACAGCGGGTGATGCTGTGCCAGTTGGAGACCCCCGCGCCCGCCATTGAGGCCCTGTTCCGGGCCGGCGCGGCCAAGGGCGCCCTGCGCATCCTCAACGCCGCCCCCGCCCTGCCCCAGGGCGCGGCGCTGTTTCCGCTGACCGACATTCTCATTCTCAACCAGACCGAACTGGCCACCTATGCCCGGCTGGGCCACGAGCCCACGCGGCTTGAGGAAGTCTCCCGCGTGGCTCGCAAGCTGATGAGTCGTCCGGACCAGATCGTGATCGTCACCCTCGGCTCGGCCGGTGTCGCCGCTGTGCGCCGCGACGAGGCATTCCTGGTCGAGGGCCGCAAGGTCAAGGCGATCGACACCACCGGGGCCGGCGACTGCTTCTGCGGGGCGCTCGCGGCCTGTCTGGCCGCCAGCATGGACCTGCGCGAGGCCGTCGAGCACGCCAATGCCGCGGCCGCGCTTTCGGTGCAGAAATCGGGCGCGGCGCCATCGATGCCCAGCCGGCGCGAGGTCGAGGCGTTTCTGGCGGGGTGACTTCCAAACCGCTCAGGCAGGCAAGTGCCGGGATGAGCGGATTTTAAAGCCTAGGCCGCGCGGATCCCGCTGTGGCCGCCAGCTTCCTGCGAGCCCACGACCGCGTCATAGCCGAGGATCATGTCGACGTCCTTGCCATTGGTGGCCAGCGGCAGACGCAGCCACAGGATCGAGATGTGCGGCGAGCCCTTCCAGGCCAGGCTGTGGACGCCGACGCCCGGGCGGCGTTCGTTGACGACCTTGTTCAGTTGTTCACGCCAGTATTCGACGGCGGCGGTGTTGTAGACGTCTTCCAGGGTGCGGCCGGTGATTTCGCGGCCATACACCGAATAGAGGCCGGTGCCGGCTAGCCGCAGGCGGTAGTCCACCGCCCCATCGGCGTCGCGCTTGACGTCGATCAGGCTGACGGTGGGCAGCATGCGCTTGATGCCCGCGGGATGCAGGTCGAGGCGCGACGGGAGGCTCGCCCCCCGACGGAGGGACGCCCAATAGGCGAACATCTCCTGGTGAGCGCGGGCCGCCGTGGCCGATGCGCTCAACTGCGCGTTCATCTTCAGATTCCTTAACAAGTCGTTGGAATCACGACGATTCACTATGTCTTAAGGACCGAATCGCCGCCAGCAAAAACCGAGCCTGCGGCAAAGTTTACCGAACGGAGTCAATCCGCAAGACAAACG
>JACMOF010000483.1 GCA_014378155.1 Caulobacter sp.
CATGGCCAGCGGTCCGGAGGTCAGGGTCGATTTGATCTCGGCGGAGAAGAACCGCGCCAGGCCCTCGGCGGTCTTCAGGGCGACATTGCCGGTGAAGCCATCGGTGACGACCACGTCGACCGTGCCCTTGGCGATGTCGGTGCCCTCAACGAAGCCGCGATAGTCGAAGTCCAGCGTGGTCTGCTTGAGGATGGCGTGCGCCTCGCGCACCTCCTCATGGCCCTTCTGGTCCTCGGAGCCCACATTCAGCAGGCCGACGGTCGGCCGCTCCGAGCCGTGAACCGCGTGGTGGAAGGCCGCGCCCATGATCGCGAACTCGACCAGCTGGGCGGCGTCGCTTTCGACATTGGCGCCGACGTCCAGCACCGCCGAGACGCCGTTCATGGTCGGCCAGCTGGCGACGATGGCCGGGCGCTCTAGCCCTGCCCCCATGCGCAGGATCAACTTGGAGATCGCCATCAGGGCGCCGGTATTGCCCGCAGAGACCACGGCCTGGGCCTCGTTGCCGCGCAAGGACTCGACCGCGTTCCACACCGACGAGCCCTTGCCCCGGCGCATGGCCTGGGCGGGTTTCTCGTCCATCGAGATCGCCTTGTCGGTGTGGCGCACCTCGCTGATCGCTCGGGCGGCCGGCGACTTGGCCAGTTCGGCGTTCAGCAGGGTCTGGTCGCCATGCAGCAGGAAACGCACGTCGGACTGGTTCTGGGCGGCGATCGCCACGGCGGGCACGATCACGGATGGGCCGTGATCCCCGCCCATGGCGTCGATCGAAATGACTACGGGTTGAGGCACGAGGCGCTAAAGGCTCCTGGAGCGGCGTACCGCTGGATCAAGGCGGCAGGACGATACAGCCGCGAAAATATCACGCAAGCTCAGGCAAGAGCCATTCAGGCCCCTTCCCCGCCTGGTCCGGGATCTGCCCTGAGGGCCTTCAACCCGGCGAAGGGCGACAGATCGACCGGTTCGGGCGGGGGCTCGAAGACGGCGCCCGGCTTGCGTGGAAAGGGATCCAGCTCCAAAGCCAGATGCTCCAGAACATAACCCGTGACATCGATGGTCTCGTTCTCCAGCACGTCAGGCGGATCGTCGCCGTCGGGATCCAACGCCAGGTCGCCGCTCTCGTCGGGCGAGGTGTTTTCGCTGGTCGCGGGCAGGACGCGGACCGAGAACCGCGCCTCGATCGGCTCCTCGAACTCGTCGGCCGAGACGCTGCAGGTCTGCACGACGCGGGCGCGAATCAGGCCAGACACCTCGGCTCCGTCCATCCACGGCCGCAGAAAAATCTCGGCCTCCAAGGCGTCGAGCGACACCAGGTTCAGGGTCTTGGCGATGTCCTTGCGGATCGCCTCGTCAGGCTCGAAGCGCAGATCCTGGCCGCGGCCCATGCGCCCAAGCGTCATGCTGAAGGGCCAGGGATTGATCACGCCTTCGGCCATTGGACGTCTCCTTGCATCAAGCTTTCCACCGGCTGGGCCGCCAGATGATCGCGCGCGGCGATCACGTAGGCGGTCAAGGCGGCCACGTCGCCCTCGCCGCGTTCCTCGAAGGCGGTGCGGGCCAGCATCCCGGACAGGGCGGCGCTATCGGGCAGGCTTGCCGCCGACTCGTCGAAGGCCTTCAACCGGCCGTAGAAGGCCCCGGCCAGCTTCTTCATCTTCTTGCCGACGGCGGTGTCGGACACACCGATCTCGCGGAAAGCGTCATCAAGGCCACGCACATAGGCGTCGAACGTCGCCTGGGAAAGCTCGGCCGCCGTCTCGCCCTGACCTTTCAGGCGCTCGAGCAAAAGCACCACATGCAGGGTGAACAGCTCGAACCGGCCCTCCAGCGAGTCGCGCACGCCCATCTGGACATACAGCGGCGCCGACCGGGCCTGGGCCACCGCGGAGGCATAGAGTTTGCCCCCCGCCGCCTTGGCGGGCCTGGGTTTGAGCAACCGATCTAGAATCATCACTTCGCCTCGATTTCGCCGCGACACCGAACTAACTTCGCCATCCGACCCACACGGACCATTGAACTAAGCCCGCGCGGGCGATAGGTCAAAGTCAGCCTTTCCAGGTACCGGAGCCTGCATGTTTCGTCCCGCCGTTCTCGCCGCCGCTGTCATCGGCCTCGCCGCCGTCACCGGAGGCTGCACGCCGCTGAC
>JACMOF010000484.1 GCA_014378155.1 Caulobacter sp.
ATCCAGACCACCATGCGCGAGATCGGCGTCGACGAGGCGCGGTTCATGCGCGGAGCCGGGGCCTCGTTCAAACAGGGCACCAAGTTCGTCGACTGGACCACCGCCCCCGTCGGCGACGCCCACAGCCATTATTACCACTCGTTCAGCCGGCCCCATACGCTGCGGGGCCTGGACCTGGCGCCTTACTGGCTGCTGGGCTGCGCCGGGGATACGCCGTTCTCGGAGGCGGTGACCCTGCAGGACACGGTCTGCGAGGCGGGCAAGGGCCCCAAGCTGATCGACGATCCGCAATATTCCAGTCCGCTTGGCTACGCTTACCATTTCGACGCCGGCAAGCTGGCCGTGCTGATGCGCGACGTCGGCAAGGAGCTGGGCGTCCGCCACCTGATCGGCAATGTCCAGGGGGCGCGACTGGACGAGACCGGCGCGATCGCCGCCGTGGTCACCCGTGAGCATGGCGAGTTGGCCGCCGGCCTCTATGTCGACTGCAGTGGTTTCTCGGCCAAGCTGATCGGCGAGGCTATGGGCGTGAAGTTCATCGACGACAGCGACACCCTTTTCGTCAACCGCGCCGTGGCCATCCAGGTCCCGCACGATGACCCTGAGGCCCCAGTGGCCAGCACCACCATCTCCACCGCCCACGAAGCCGGCTGGACCTGGGACATCGGCCTGCCCGAGCGCCGAGGCGTTGGCTATGTCTATTCCAATGATCACACCACGGACGAGCGGGCCGAAGAGGTGCTGCGGGCCTATATCGGCAAGTCGGCCGACGGGCTGAACGCTCGCGTGTTGAAGCTGCCCATCGGCCATCGCGAAACGCCGTGGGTCAAGAACTGCGTGTCGATCGGTCTGTCGGGCGGTTTCCTGGAGCCGCTGGAGGCCACCGGCATCATGCTGATCGAGGCCGCCGCCTGGATGCTGGGCCGGCTGTTCCCGCGCGCGGGCGACATGGAGCCGACCGCCGCCCTGTTCAACGAAGCCATGGGCCTGCGCTACAAGGGCGTGCTGGACTTCATCAAGCTGCACTATTGCCTGACCAAGCGCACCGACAGCGACTTCTGGATCGACAACACCCGGCCAGAATCGATCCCGGATTCGCTGCAGGCCCTGCTGGAGATGTGGAAGACCCGTGGGCCGGACCCGTTCGACTTCGGCACCGTCCATGACAGTTTCGAGGTCTTCAACTACCAGTATGTGCTGTACGGCATGGGCTTCAAGACCGACCTCTCGGCCAATCTGTCGGCCTATCCGCATCTCGACGCGGCGCGGGCCGAGTTCGCGCGGCTGAAATCGGCGGCCCATCGGGCGGCGGCGGCCATGCCCGATCACCGGGCGCTGCTGGACGAGATCTACCGCAACGGTTTCCGTCAGCGCGCTGCCGCCGGCCGATGACCCAAACGCCAGAGATCAATGACATCCTGATCGTCGGCGGCGGCACGGCCGGCTGGATGACCGCCGCCTATCTGGCTCGCCGCCTGGGCTCCGTGCGACCGGACGGGGTGCGCATCACCCTGATAGAGTCTAGCGAGATCGGCATCATCGGAGTGGGCGAGGGAGCCTTTCCGACCATCCAGAACACCCTGCGGACGATCGGCGTCGACGAGGCGCGGTTCATGCGCGAGGCCGGGGCGGCCTTCAAGCAGGGTATCCGGTTCGTCGACTGGAAGACCGCGCCCAAGGATGGTGTGCACAGCCACTACTACCACCCCTTTGCCTCGCCCCGGTTGCTGAACGGCGGCCTGGACCTGGCGCCATACTGGCTGATGGGCGAGGCGGGCGGCGTCCCGTTTTCCGGCGCTGTCACCCTGCAGGACAAGGTCTGCGAAGCCGGGCGGGGTCCCAAGCGTATCGACGATCCGCAGTATGGCGGGCCGATGACCTATGCCTATCACTTCGACGCGGGAAAACTGGCCAACCTGCTTCGCGATGTCGGCAAGGAAACCGGGATCAAGCACCTGCTGGGCAATGTGCTGAGCGTCAACAAGGCGCAGGACGGATCGATCGGCTCGGTGACCACGCGCGAGCACGGCGATCTGACGGCCGACCTCTATATCGACTGCACGGGCTTTGCCGGCGCGATGATCGGCGAGGCCATGGGCAGCGCCTGGATCGACAAGAGCGACGTGCTGTTCGTCGGTCGCGCCCTGGCCCTGCAGGCGCCCTATGACCGCCCCGACGCGCCGGTGGCGACGACCACCATCTCCACCGCCCACGAGGCCGGCTGGACCTGGGACATCGGCCTGCCCGAGCGGCGGGGCACGGGCTATGTCTATTCCAGTCGTCACACCACGGACGATCGGGCCGAGCAGATCCTGCGCGGCTATGTCGGCAAGGCCGGCGATGGGCTGACGGTTCGGCCGCTGAAGCTGAAGGTGGGCCACCGGGCCAGCCACTGGGTCAAGAACTGCGTCGCCGTGGGCCTGTCGGGCGGGTTTCTGGAGCCCCTCGAATCCACCGGCATCGTGCTGATCGAGGCCGCCGCTTACATGCTGGCCCGCAACCTGCCGCGGCGGGGCGGCATGGAGGCGGCCGCCAAGCAGTTCAACGCGGCGATGACCGACCGCTATCTGAGGGCGATCGACTTCATCAAGCTGCACTACTGCCTCAGCCAGCGCACCGACAACAGCTTCTGGACCGACAACGCCGATCCGGCCTCAATCCCCGAAAGCCTGCAAGACCACCTGGCGATGTGGAAACACCGACCGCCCAACGCCTTCGATTTCCCCAGCCTCCATGAGAGCTTCAAGTACTTCAACTATCAGTACGTTCTGTACGGCATGGGCTTTGCGACCACCGTCGATCCCGCCGCCCACGTGCATGGCGACCTGGCCCG
>JACMOF010000485.1 GCA_014378155.1 Caulobacter sp.
GTCGAAACCCAAGGCCAGCAAGGCGAAAGCCTCAAGCGGCCGCCCCGCCATCTCACCGCAGACCGACACCGGCGTGCCCGTGTCGGCGCAGGCCTGCTGGATGGTCTTCAAGGCCCGCAGGGCGGCCGGCGACAGCGGATCATAGCGATCCGACACCCGCGAGTTCCCCCGGTCGGCGGCGAACAGATACTGCATCAGGTCGTTGGTGCCGACCGACACGAAATCGGTCATCGGCAGCAAGGCGTCCAGATGCCACAGCAGGGACGGCGCCTCGATCATCGCGCCGACGTCCAGGCGCGCGGGTTCAGGCCGGCCACGCTTGAGGGCCCAGGCGACTTCCTGATCGACAAAGGCGCGGGCGGCGCGGAACTCGTCCACATTGGCCACCAGCGGGAACATGATCCGCAGCGGACGCCCGGCGGCGGCCTTGATCAGGGCGCGGATTTGCATGCGCAGCAGGGCTGGACGGTCCAGACCCATGCGGATGGCCCGCCAGCCCAAGGCCGGATTGTCCTCGCGCTCCAACTCCATGTACGGCAGCAGCTTGTCGCCGCCGAGATCCAGGGTGCGGAAGGTGACCGGCATGCCGTTGGCGGCGTCCAGCACCTTCTCGTAGAGCGCGGTCTGAGCCTCGAGCCGGGGCATTTCCTCGGCGACCATGAACTGGAACTCGGTGCGGAACAGGCCGATGCCCTCGGCCCCCGTCTCGCCCAGGATGTCGAGATCAACGGCCAGGCCGGCGTTCATCAGCAGGGTGATCTTGTCGCCGTCCTTGGTGACGGCGGGTGTGTCACGCAGGCGGGCGAACTCGGCCTTGCGCTGGGCGCGGACCTCCATCCGGGCCTTCAGCGACTTGACCACGTCGGGACGCGGCCGCAGCCAGGCCTCGGCGGCCTCGGCGTCGACCACAACGGGGTCGCCCTCGTTAACCCGGTCGCGCAGTCCGGCGAGGCGGCCGACACAGGGGATGTCTAGCGCCCGGGCGACAATGCCCGCGTGGCTGGCGGACGAGCCTTCCTCGAGCAGGATGCCCTTCAGCTTGGTGCGGTCATATTCCAGCAGGTCTGCGGGCCCGAGGTTGCGGGCGATCAGGATGGCGTCGTCCGGCAGGACCCGCACGGCGTGGACGTCGCCCGACAGGTGACGCAGCAGACGGTCATTGAGGTCTTCCAGATCGTGCAGCCGCTCGCGCAGATAGGGGTCGCGGGCCTGGCCCAGACGGGCGCGGTGCTCTGAACGCACGCGTTCGACCGCCGCCTCGGCGGTCAGGCCCGAGCGCACGGCTTCCAGCAGCGACCGGTTCCACCCCCGGTCATGGGCGAACATCTTGTAGGTCTCGAGCACTTCGTAGGAGGCGCCGACCAGGCCGTGCTGGCCTTCCAACATCTCGTCGATCTGCTGCTTCAGAGCATCGACCGCGACCTTGAGCTTGGCCTCCTCGGCGGCGGCGTCATCCGACAGCAGTTGCTCGGGGGCGACCGGCTGTTCGTGCAGCACCGCCACGCCACAGGCCAGGCCCTCGGCGAAGCGCGCGCCCTTCAGCCGCTCGGGCTTGTGAGGCGCGATCTCGACGTCCTTGAGCTCGTCCAGGCCCAGCAGTTCGCCGGCGCTGACCATCTCGGCCAGGACCATGGCGATGATCTGCAGGTCCTCGACCTCGTCCTCGCCATAGACCCGCTCGGTGCGGTTCTGGACGACCAGCACGCCGATCGAGCGGCCGCCGCGCAGCAGCGGCACGGCCAGGAAGGCGTGATAGGGATCTTCGCCGGTTTCCGGGCGGTAAGAGAAGGCCGGGTGGCTGGCGGCGTCCGACAGGTTCAGCGGCCGGCCCAGGCGCATGGTCTCGCCGACCAGACCTTCGCCAGGCTTTAGCCGGGTGACGTGAACGGCGTCGCGCGACAGGCCTTCGGTGGCGAACAGTTCCAGATCGTTGGACGCACGGCGCAGATAGATCGAGCAGACTTCCGCCACCATCGAAATGGCGATGGTGCGCACCACCATGTCGAGCTTGACCTGGGCGGGGCCGCCCCCGGCCATGGCCTCGCGAATCTGCCGAAGCAGGCTGCGTGGTCCCCGAACAGCGATCCCGGACGCCGCCATGTTCGCGCGCGCACTCCCCTTTTGGCCTGTACGGCTTAGCCCGACAACACGCGTCAGGGGTTAAGAAGCCGCAACGCCGTGGAGCGGGCTATAGCAGATTTCGCGCGACGCACAGCGTTCGCTCTCGGTCAATTCGCGCAGGACGCGCGAAAAAGCGCCGCCCCTCGGAGAGGGACGGCGCCGGGTCGTTCAACCTGATCAGCGGTTAGCGGTGTTGGCCGTAGTAGCCATTGCCGTAGCTGGTTCTGTAGCCGCTGTTGTAGCGGTCGTTGCGCTGGTCGCGATGAGGGTTGGAGCGGTTGTCATAGCCGGTATGGCCGTAGCCATTGTTGTAGCTCGACCCGCTGTCGTAGGTCTGGCCGTAGCCGTTGTTGTAGCTCGACCCGCTGTCGTAGGTCTGGCCATAGCCGTTGTTGTAGCTCGACCTGTTGTTGTAGGTCTGGCCGTAGCCGTTGCCATAGCGAGTGTCGCGATAGTTGCTCGAATAGCGACGGTCGTTGCGATCGTTGTCGGTGGCCGCGCCCAGGGCGGCGCCGGCAACGGCGCCGATGACGATCCCGCTCTTGTCGCCCTTCGACAGGGCGCCGCCGGCCAGGCCGCCGATCAGGGCGCCGATCACGGCCCGCTGCGTCTTGTCGCCGGCGAAGGCGGCCGAGGCGGGCAGGACCAGAGCGCCGGTCACGGCGGCGGCGACGGCGATCTTCGAGAACTTACCAAAGGTCTTCATGGCGTTTGCTCCTAGAGAGCGTCAGGCCGGAAGAAGTCCGGTGCGGCGCTGTTGGGACCTTTGTCGCATTGCCGCCTTGAACCCGATCTGAACGGCGTTGTTCAGGTTCCCGTCATGTTGACGACCGATCCAATCGCACCGACCACCCATTATCCGCGCCAAGAGGGCGGCCCCAGGCCCAACAGCTTCCGTCAGCCGTGCCCCGGCAAGGCCAGCGGTTCGCTGACCGCCTCGACCAACTGCCTGGCCTGTTCGACGGCGGCGTCGATGTCGGCCTCGATGAACTCGACCTCTGCGTCGGTCAGGGGATGGGGGGCGGCGATGGTGTCGCGCAGATAGGCGCGTTTCTCGGGCTCGGTCATGGTCCACCAGCCGACGGTGTGACCTTCCTCGATCACCGCGTCGCCCATGGCCAGCAGGTCGTCCTCGTCGAAGATCGGCCGCCCGGGCTGTTCGGGGAACCACTGACCGTCGTCGGGCAAGAACTGGTCCAACTGCTTGAGCAGCACGGCCAGCCACGGGCTGACCAGCAGAGGCTTTTCATAGCCGTCGCCGAACTTGGCGCGCAGCAGCAGATCGTACAGCAGGTCCAGGCCCGCATCGCCCTCGAAGGTGACGGACTTGCGCTCGGGATCGAACCTGAACACCGACATGGAGACTCCTGCAGGGACTAATCGCCCCTCATACCGTCAGAACGCGACATTTGGCTAACGCCTTGCGTCCTTCGAGGCCCGCAGCGCGGACGCCTCAAGATGAGGAGATTCTTGAGCCGCTAGGCATCACAAAAAGCCTTGTCCTGAGGTGCGAGCCGCAGGCGCCTCCACCTACAGCATTTCCCGACCTGACTGCGTCAGGCCGTGAGCTCTAATCTTTTGTTTTGACGCATTTTTCTTCACGCGAACCGGAACCACTTCGCTCGAAAAATGCTCTACAGCTGATCCAGCCCGTAGACCGCGTGCAACGCCCGCACGGCCAGCTCTGTATAGGCCGCGTCGATCAGCACGCTGATCTTGATCTCCGAGGTCGAGATCACCTGGATGTTGATGTTCTTCTCGGCCAGGGCCTGGAACATCGATTGCGCAACGCCGGCGTGGCTGCGCATGCCCACCCCGATCACCGAGACCTTGGCGACGTCCTCGTTGATCGCCACGTCCTCGAAGCCGATCTCGGCCTGGGCCTTGCGGACGATCTCAACGGCGCGGACGGCGTCGCGCTTGCCGACCGTGAACTCCATGTTGGCGGTGTCGGCGCTGCGGGCGCGCGACTGCACGATCATGTCGACATTCACATTGGCGTCCGCCAGCCGGCCGAAGATCTGCGACGACACGCCCGGATGGTCGGGCAGGCCCAGCAGGGTGATCTTGGCCTCGTCGCGGCTATAGGCGACGCCCGAGACGATGCGCTTTTCCATGATTTCTTCCTCGTCGCAGACGATCGTACCTTGGCCGGGAGATTCCCCCGGTTCGACGAAACTCGACAGCACCCGAACCGGCACGCGATGGGCCATGGCCATCTCGACCGAACGGGTCTGCAGCACCTTGGCCCCCAGCGAGGCCATTTCCAGCATTTCCTCGTAGGAGATCTTGGCCAGGCGGCGGGCCTTTTTCTCGATCCGAGGGTCGGTGGTGTAGACGCCATCGACGTCGGTATAGATGTCGCAGGACGCCTTCAGCACCGCGGCGATGGCCACGGCGCTGGTGTCCGAGCCGCCCCGGCCCAGGGTGGTGATACGGCCATCGGAGGTCACGCCCTGGAAGCCGGCGATCACCGCCACCTGGCCGGCATTGAGCACGGCGTCGAGATTGTCGGACGGAATCTCTTCGATGCGGGCCCGGCCATGAGCGTCGTCGGTGAGGATCGGCACCTGCCAGCCCAGGAACGAGCGCGCGCCGATGCCCATGTTGCGCAGGGTCATGGCCAGCAGGCCGGCCGTCACCTGCTCGCCCGAGGCGACGATGGCGTCGTATTCGTCGTCGGATTCCGGCAAACCCTCGGCCGCCCGGCCACAGCCGTCGGTCCAGGCCACCAGCTCGTTGGTCTTTCCCGACATCGCCGAGACCACCACCGCGATCTGCTTGCCGGTCGCCAGCTCGGCGGCGACCAGACGCGCCACCCGGCGGATGCGCTCCAGGTCGGCCACCGAGGTGCCGCCGAACTTCATCACCAGACGAGACACGCCCTACCCCGTAAAAACCTAAGGTCAATTCTTGCGCCGCACGCGGCGGAACATCGCTGGGCGCACAAGCCGCGGTCTTCTAGCGGCGTGGGGACGCAACGGCAATGTCGCGGATGTCTTTTTCGTCGCGAGCGGCGCGCCTTGACTCCTTTGTCGCAACCTACCTAACTACCTATCTGTTTTCCAGATGATGGAGAGCCGTCATGCCGCCTGACCTGGAAGCCCTGTTGCAGGGCCACAAGACCGTCGCCGGAAGGATTCGCGCCCTGGCCGCCGCCGGCGTCCCGCGCGCCCAGATCGCCCGCATCCTCGGCAAGCGGTATCAGCACGTGCGCAACGTGCTGGAGGAGCCGGGGGCGGGGAATACGCCGGTCGAATCCGCGCTTGAAGGACTGGCGGAGGGCGACGCCCGAGCGTCCGTCCACGACAAGCCCAAGACCTATAGACTGCAGGTCCGGAACGGCTCGGTGACCTTACCACCCGAGGTGCTGGAAGCGCTGGGAGCCGGGCCTAACGGCCTGATCATCGCCGAATTGGACGGCGAGTTCTTCAAGATCATCAGCATACCGGAATCGGTCCGCCGGATTCAGGAGCGGCTGCGGCCCTATTGGCGCCCCGGCGTCTCGATCGTGGACGAATTGATCGCCGACCGCCGCCGCGAGGCCGCCGACGATGATCGGGAATATGAGCAATGTCAGGCTCGAAATCGCAAAGATGACTGACGTGGTCCTGGATTCGTCGGCGATCCTGGCGGTGGTTCTCGAAGAACCTGGCCGCGACCTAGTCGTAGGCCGCCTATTTCAGGCCCAAACCTGTTCAGTGAACATAACGGAGGTCGTCACAAAGATGCTGGATCGAGGCGTCGCGATTTTCGATGTCGAAGAGACCGTGTCGGAGCTTTGCGGCCAAATCATCGACTTCGATCGCGACCTCGCCATCCAGGCCGGCCTCCTGCGCGACGCCACCCGCCACAAAGGCCTCTCCCTGGGCGACCGCGCCTGTCTGGCCCTGGCGATGCGCGAGCGTCTGCCGATCATGACCGCCGATCGGGCCTGGGCCGATCTGGACCTCGGCGTAGAAGTCGTGTTCATACGCTGACCATGACCCAAGCCGCCGACACCCCCTCCTGGAGCATCGACCCCGCCGATGTGGCGAGGTTCTCGGCCATCGCCGCCGAATGGTGGGACCCGCGCGGCAAGTTCGCGCCGCTGCATGTGTTCAACCCCTGCCGGCTTAGCTTCATCAGGGAGCAGGCCTTGGCCCGCTTCGACCGCGACGGCAATTCGCGCACGCCGTTCGAGGGGCTGAGCTTGCTCGACATCGGCTGCGGCGGGGGGCTGCTCAGCGAGCCCATGGCCCGGCTGGGCTTCACGGTCACGGCCGTCGACGCCTCGGAAAACAATATCAAGACCGCCGCCGCCCACGCGGCCGAGCAGGGGCTGGAGATCGGCTACCGCCCCGCCACCGCCGAACAGCTTTTGGCCGAGGGCGCGGGGCCGTTCGACGTGGTGCTGACCATGGAGGTGATCGAGCATGTCGCCAACCCGGGCCAGTTCCTGCGGACCTGCGCACAGCTGCTGGCCCCCGGCGGTCTGATGATCGTCGCCACGCTGAACCGTACGCTCAAGGCCTTGGCCCTGGCCAAGATCGGCGCGGAGTACGTGCTGCGCTGGGTGCCGCCCGGCACACACGACTGGAAACAGTTTCTCAAGCCCGAGGAACTGCGCGCCTTCCTGGCCGGCGAGCCCGTGACGATGCAGGGTCCATTCGGCGTGGCCTACAACCCGCTGACCGGCCGCTGGAGCCAATCAACCGACTCCGACATCAACTACATGATGACTGTCACCAAGGACTGAGACCCAAGCGCAACAACACCGCATGTCTTGTCGACGACGCCGCCGCGCCTGGCGGAACCTGAGCCGCCCCTGAGATTTATGGTTGCCAGGGACTTTTCAGGATTGGCGGCTCGCTTCGGGGGTCGAACGTCGATCCGTTCGTCGGAACGGAGACTACCATGACTTTCAAGCACACCGCGTGGGTGATGGCTTCGGCCGTCGCCTTGAGCACCGCCGCGCCGGTTTTCGCGCAATCGAGCGACGCCGCCTATCAGCAGCGCCTCCAGGCCTATGGCGATCAACGCGCCGCCTACAACGAGCGCTCGGCTGATTATCAGGACCAACAGCGCGCCTATGAAGCCGAGCGCTCCAAGTATGTGCGGGCTCGCGCCGACTACGATCGCCGTTACGGTTCGGGGGCCTATGACCGCCGCTATCCACAATACGCAACGCGTTACGTGGACCCCACCTACGCCAGCAGCGGCGCCTATTACGGCGAACAACAAACCTACGATCATGACCGCATGGTCTACATGGACAACCGTCGCGACTATGACAGCCGCAATGGAAACGGCGCCTATGATCGTCGTCATCCGGACGACGCCTCGCGCTACAGCACCGACGGCCGGGTCTATGATTCCGCCAGCAGCGACTATCAGAACCAGCGCGCCCAGTATGATCGCGACCGCGCGGACTATGATCGGGCTCGCGGTGACTATGATCGTCGCTATGGTTCGGGCTCGTACGATAGGCGCTACCCGGATTACGCCACGCGTTACACCACGCCCTACAGCGCCCCCAATGCCGGCGGCTACGGCGACAACGTTTCCTACAACGAGCCCTGCCGTATCGACGCTCGCAAGAACGCGGCCGCCGGCGGTGTGATCGGGGCCCTGGTGGGCGCCCTGGCCGGCTCGAAGCTGGCCGCTCGCAACGCAAAACCCGAAGGCACCGTGCTGGGCGCCCTGGTTGGGGCCGGCGTCGGCGCCAGCATCGGCAACGCTTCGGCCAAGGGTCGCTGCGACGCCCAGGGGCAGTACTGGAGCCGGGAAGAGACCGTGGCCTACCGCGAAAGCAGCCGCTATCGCGCCAGCTCGGCCACCGCCTACAACAACTATTCCAGGACGTGCCGCCTGGCCCCGGCTGACACCGACTACGACGGCCGGACCGAAACCCGTTATGTGCGGGTTTGCCCAGACAGCCAAGGTCGCTATCGCATTCAGGGTTGATCCTGTCGGCAGGATGAACGGCGGCGTCGCCGCCGTTTCATCCGCCGTTCAGGTCGGCTATCCGACAATAGGCTCTCGACCAATGCGAACCAAAAGCAAGCTTGAGCGTTGTTGTTGCCCAAGCGTCTGACAACCGATTTAGGAGGCCGCCATGCGCGCCCAATTCAAGACCCTCGCCGTCATCGTCGCCCTCGGCTTCACGGCGTCCACCATCGCTGTAACCGCCGCCCAAGCCGAGACGCGTCACCGCATCACCGTCTGCAAGAGCACCAAGAACGCTCGTAACAAGGGCACCGTGATCGGCGGCGTCAGCGGCGGTGTGCTAGGCACGGTCGTCGCGGGCCATGGCAACAAGACCGAAGGCGCCCTCCTCGGCGGCGCCCTGGGCGCCGTCGCCGGCAACCAGATCGCCAAGAGGAATTCCAAGAAGAACAATTGCCACTACGAATATCGCTACTACTAAGCGGCGCGCAAAAGTCAAACGGACGAGGGGACGGGAAACCGTCCCCTTTTTCGTGGTTGAACCCTTAGTTCATGTCCGTCTTCTTGGGCGGAGCCGGCGGCAGGGCCGCGACCTTGACTCCGTCCTCGACCAGGGCCGCGACCTCCTTGGGCGTGGCCTCGCCATAGATGCCGCGATCCTCGGACTTGCCCTCGTGGATGTCGCGGGCCTCCTTGGCGAAGCGGTCGCCGACATAGTCGAAACTGTCCTCGACCTGGCGTCGGACCTCGCTGGCGGCGGTCATCATCATCTCGCGCACCTGGGCGTTGGGTTCGGGCGTGGACCTGCGCGCCTTGGTGCCGGAGATGGCGGGCGACATGATCTGCTTGCGCACACCCTTGGAGCCGCAGACCGGACAGTCCACCAGCCCACGCGCCAACTGGTCGTCATAGTCCGACGACGAACCGAACCAGCCCTCGAAGGCGTGGTCGTGGTCGCAAGCGAGCGCGTACTTGATCATGAGGCCAATATGGGGTCAGGGACCCGTGAAGGCACGCGCGTTCTTCAGGGCGGGGATCGCCGCGCGGGCCCTGTCGACGGCCCCGAGCTCGATATCGGCGATCAGCACGCCCGGCGCGTCGTGATCAAGCTTTCCGATCACCTCGCCCCAAGGCCCGACAACGATCGAGCGACCCCAGGTGCCTCTGCCGTCCTCGTGAAGGCCGCCTTGGGCCGCAGCCAGCACGAAAGAGCCGGTCTCGATGGCCCGCGCCCGCAGCAGGATGTCCCAATGCGCCTCGCCTGTTGGCCGGGTGAAGGCGGCGGGCACGGTCAGGATCTGGGCGCCACCCAGCGCCAGGGCACGGTGTAGGGCAGGAAAGCGCATGTCGTAGCAGATGGTCAGGCCAAAGACGCCCAGGGGGGTTTCGACCACCACGGCTCGGTCGCCGGGCTCGTAGGTCGATGATTCCCGGGCCGTCTCACCGGTCGGCAGATTCACGTCGAACATGTGCAGCTTGTCGTAGGTCGCGACGATCGCCCCGGACGGATCGATCACCGCCTGACGGTTGGCGGCCTTGCCGTCTTCTCGCTTGACCAGCGCCGAGCCGACATCGATCCAGACGCCCAGCTCGCGGGCCAGGTTGCGCAGGCCCAGCACCACCGGATCGTCGTCCAGCGAGACCAGGGTCGGCAGCAGCTTGGCGCGGTCCTTCTGCAGCACGTTGACGCCCTCCGGCGTCAGGATGAACCGGGCGCCCTTCTCCGCGGCCTCGCGCACCAGCGGCGCGACATGGGCCAGAGCGGCCTCGTGGGTGGCCGGCGTGCGGGTCTGAACGAGGCCGACCCGGAGTGTCATGCCGCGAGCAGGGCGTCCAGCTTGCCCGCGCGCTCCAGCGCCATCATGTCGTCGCAGCCGCCGATATGCTGCTCGCCGACGAAGATCTGCGGGAAGGTGGTGCGACCCGAGCGATCCATCATCTCCTTGCGCAGGGCTGGATCCATGCCGGCCTCCAGTTCGGTGAAGTCGGCGCCCTTGTCGTTGAGCAGTTTCAGGGCCCGGGCGCAGTAGCCGCAGAACGGGCGGGTGTAGATGATGACCTTGGCCATGGAGAATCCGTAACAGACGTCGTTTCCGTCCTCATATAGGACGCGCGTGCAGTTCTGTAACGCGCGCGACGACGGCGAGTGTCACCTGGCTGGCCCCAGCCGCCAGCAGCGCCCGCGCGCAGCCCTCCGCCGTGGCGCCGGTGGTCAGCACGTCATCGACCAGCAGCACCTTGCGGCCGACCACCCGATGTCGCCGCGATTCGGGGACGGCGAAGGCCGCCGCGACGTTGCGTCGGCGACCCACCGCCGACTTGCCGCCCTGACTGTCGGTGTCGCGCTTGCGGACAAGGGCGTCGGGGAGGTAGGGCCGCCCCGCCATCGCGCACAGCGGCCGGGCGATTTCGGCGGCCTGGTTGTAGCGGCGCTTGAGCAGGCGTGAGCTGTGCATCGGGACCGGAACCACCGCCTCGGCTTCGTCCAGCAGATCCACCGCCGATCGCGACAGCCACCGGGCGAACAGGCTCGACAGGTCGGTGCGGTCGGCGTGTTTCAGCTTCAGGATCAGGTCGCGCGAATGCTCGTCATAGAGGCAGGCCGCCCGCGCCCGGCTGAAGGGCCGTTCGCGCGATTGGCACAGAACGCAGCGGATTTCGCCGACGTCATAGGCGAACGGCGCGCCGCAACCGTCGCACACCGGACCGTCCAGGAAGGTGATGCGGCTCCAGGCCTCGGCCGACAGCCCCGAGGTCAGGGCCGCCGCGCCATCGAAGGCGCGCGGCGGCAGGATCAGGCCCAGCAGGTCCTGCGCCAACGCGGTCAGGCGAGGGGAAGGTTTCCATGACGCGCGAGAAGCCCCATCTTGCGCCGACATGACCGCCGCCCCCCTGCTCTTCGACCGCGCCCTGCTGCGCGCCCGCCTCGACCGCGCCGCGCCCGGCTTCGAGACCGCCGGCTTCCTGAAAGCCCGCGCGGCCGAAGACGCGGTGATGCGGCTGGAAGCCATCCTGCGCGAGTTTCCGGTCGCGGTCGACCTTGGCGCGAGAAACGGCGCCTTTGCTCGCGCCCTGGCGGAGAGCGACGCCCGCGAGAAGATCGGCCTCCTGATCCAGACCGACCTGTCCGAACGCATGCTGGGCGGGCTGCACGGTCCGCGCGTCGCGGTCGACGAGGAGCACCTGCCGTTCGGCGACGCGACGATAGACCTGGCCGTCTCGACCCTGGCCCTGCACTGGACGAATGACCTGGTGGGCGCCCTGATCCAGATACGCCGCGCCTTGCGGCCCGACGGCCTGTTCGTCGGCGCGTTGTTTGGCGGCGCCACCCTGACCGAGCTGCGCCAGGCCCTGCTAGCGGCGGAGGACGAGGTCAGCGGCGGGGCCTCCGCTCGCGTTTCGCCCTTCGCCGACACCGTCGACGCCGCCGGCCTGTTGCAGCGGGCGGGCTTCGCCCTGCCCGTCGCCGACAAGGACCGGGTCAAGGTGCGCTACGGCCATCCGCTGGCCCTTCTGAAGGACCTGCGGGCCATGGGTGAGACCAGCGTGCTGCTCGACCGTTCGCGCAAGCCGCTCCCCCGCAAGGTGCTGTTCCGGGCGATGGAGCTCTATCAGGAACGATTCGCCGAGGCCGACGGCAAGGTGCCCGCCACTTTCGAGATCATCACCGTCACCGGCTGGGCTCCGCACGATAGCCAGCAGAAGCCGCTGCGGCCAGGGTCGGCCAAGATGCGGCTGGCGGACGCGCTAGGCGCGGTGGAGCGGTCGGCGGGGGATAAGGCGGGCGGGTAGGGTAAGTCTCCCAACCCACCGCTCATACCGACGAAAGTCGGGACCCAAGCTGAGCTTGGCGCAAAACCGCCTACTTCGCCGCGTTGCTGGTCGCCAGCAGGGTGTTCACCTTGGTGAAGGTGGTCTTGATGGTGCCCGACAGAGCGCCAAGGATGCCGATCAGGGCGACGGCGATCAGGGCGACGATCATGCCGTATTCGATGGCCGTGGCGCCGCGCTCGTCGCGCCAGAAACGGCTTAGAGCAGATCGCGCAGCCAGGCGATCAGCGGCAGGTCGGCCGGCGGCATCGGATAGTCCGCGAGCCTGTCGGGCTTCACCCATTTCAGCGCCTCATGCTCCTGGGCGGTGACAAGTCCGTCCCAGCGCCGCAGCAGGTAGAGTGGCATGAGGAGGTGAAAGGACTCGTAATCGTGGGAGGCGAAAACGAACGGCGCCAGGCAGGCCTGGGCCACCTGGATTCCCAGTTCCTCGTCGAGTTCGCGGATCAGGCATTGCTCGGGCGTCTCGCCCGGCTCGACCTTGCCGCCCGGAAACTCCCAAAGCCCGGCCAGCGCCTTGCCCTCCGGCCGCTGGCAGATCAGCACCCGCCCATCGACGTCGATCAGGGCCGCGGCGGCGACGAGAACGATGGGCTTGGGGGAGGACTGGATCATGACGCCTTAGTCGAACGGGTCACGCCGCTTGGCAACTGTCATCGACGCGGCCGCGTTGGTTGTCCAGAACGAGGAGAACCCCATGAGCGTCGACGATCGCCTGGTGAAGAGCGCCGCCCTGATCGGCACGAAGGTCAATGACGTCGGAGGCCACAAGATTGGTGTGATCCGCGAGATCTATATCGACCGCGACGCCGGCATCGGCCGCTATGTGGCGATCGAGCCTTCGGGCCTGTTCGCGGCCGGCGGCAAGTACCATCCCCTGCCCTGGCGCCTGCTCACCTATGACGAAAAGGCCGAAGCCTATGTCCTCGACATCGCCAAGGACCGCTCCAAGGAGGCCCCGGCTTATGACCGCGACCAGTTGAACAGCGCCACCTATGGCTGGGCGGCGCAGGTGGAGCGGTACTTCGAGGTCTGACGCCGTGCGTCCTTCGAGGCCCGCTGCGCGGGCGCCTCAGGATGAGGGAAGTTGTTGCTGAATTGCTCATCCTGAGGTGCGAGGCGCAGCCGAGCCTCGAAGGACGCACTGCGCCAAATCGCGCACACCCTTGCCCGCCCTTGACTTCGCACCTGCAATAAACGATCTAGGGCGTGCGCCGTCTGGCGCTATCGGTGCTCCAGCCGCGTGAGGGACCTTTCTGGTCCGCCCTGTCGAGCACCCTGAACGCTTCCATCAGACCGCCCGTGTCACGCGGGGCGCTCCCCACCGACCCGCCGCCAGGCGAGCCGTGCGAGGATCGCATGCGCCGTCTCTGTGGCTGCACGAAAGCATCCAACCTTGACGCAATTCACCGATCTCGGCCTTGCCAAGCCCCTCCTGAAGGCGCTGACCGAGAAGGGCTACACCCAGCCCACCCCCATTCAGGAACAGGCCATCCCGCTGGTCCTGAGCGGCCGCGACCTGCTGGGCATCGCCCAGACCGGCACCGGCAAGACCGCCGCCTTCGCCCTGCCGATCCTGCACCGACTGGCCGAGGACCGTAAGCCGGCCCCGCGCCGTGGCTTTCGCTGCCTGGTCCTCTCCCCGACCCGCGAACTGGCGACCCAGATCGCCGAGAGCTTCCGCGACTACGGCAAGCACATGGGCCTGACCGTCGCCACCATCTTTGGCGGCGTGAAGTACGGCCCGCAGATGAAGGCCCTGGCGGCCGGCGTCGACGTGGTCGTGGCCACTCCGGGCCGCCTGATGGACCACCTGGGCGAAAAGTCCGCCCACCTGAACGGCGTCGAGATCTTCGTGCTCGACGAAGCTGACCAGATGCTGGACCTGGGCTTCGTGGTGCCGATCCGCAAGATCGCCAGCCAACTGCCCAAGGAACGCCAGAACCTGTTCTTCTCGGCCACCATGCCCAACGAAATCGGCAAGCTGGCCGGCGAGTTGTTGAAGAACCCGGCACAGGTCGCGATCACCCCGTCGGCCACCACGGTCGAGCGCATCAACCAGTCGCTGATCTACATCGAGGCCCAGCGCAAGCGCCCCCTGCTGGCCGAACTGCTGGCCGACAAGGCCGTTGAGCGGGCCATCGTCTTTACCCGCACCAAGCGCGGCGCCGACCGCGTGGCCAAGTACCTGGTCGCCAGCGGCATCGAAGCCGCGGCCATCCACGGCGACAAGACCCAGGGCCAGCGCGAACGGGCTCTCGCCTCGTTCAAGGCCGGCCACGTCAAGGCGATGATCGCCACCGACATCGCCGCCCGCGGCATTGACGTCAACGACGTCAGCCACGTCTTCAACTACGAACTGCCCAATGTGCCGGAATCCTATGTCCACCGCATCGGCCGGACCGCCCGCAAGGGCAAGGAAGGCATCGCCATCAGCTTCTGCGCCGATGACGAACGCAACCTGCTGAAGGACATCCAGAAGGCCACCCGCCAGGTGATCCCGACCTTCGACCGTCGCAACGACAAGAATCTGGCGGCCGCCGCGGCCGTGGCCGACAAGCTGGCGCCGCCGGAAAAGTACGTCGATCCACGCCGCGCCGACCCGCGCAACAACGTGCCGTCGGAACTGCGAAAGCAACGTAACCGTGGCGGTCGTCCTGGTGGCGCTGGCGCCAATGCCGGCGGCCAGGGCAAGCCCGGCGGCCAGAATCGTGGCCGCAATGGCGGTCAGGCTCAGGGTGCGCCCGCTGCGGCCAAGCCGGCCGGTGACTTCCGCGGCCCCAAGCGGGCCAACGGCGCCGCTGACCAACGCTGGAATCCGATCGACTAAGCGTCAGCTCCAGACGGCGCCTAGATGAAACGCCGGCCGTTTCCGTCCCAAGGGATGGAAACGGCCGGCTTTTCTTTGGGTAAGAATCCCAGTGGCTTCCCGCGACGCTTGAAACGCCGCCTTTGATGAGGTCTGTTGTCCTTGACCGTTGCAGACACGGTCGGGAAGGAACACGGGCATGGCGGACACCCGTGACCAGGGCGGAGCGATGGACGCGCGGCGGCTCGGCGGTATGGACGCACGGATTCAGGCTGTCGACTGGGCGGCCACGCCGCTTGGTCCGCGCGGCGGCTGGTCGCCCAGCCTGACCTTCGCTGTCGCCTTGGTCGTGGCCAGCAAGTTCCCCACCGCCCTGCGCTGGGGCCGGGACCTGGTGCTGATTTATAACGACGCCTATGCCCCGATGCTTGGCGAGCGCCACCCGAAGACGCGGGGCAAGACCTCCGCCCAGGCCCCGCCGACCTCGGCGGCCGACGCCGAGGCCCCCGAGCGGGCGATGCTGGACGGGGTGAGCGGCGGCGACCTCATTGAGGACCTGCTGCTGCCGACCGTCCATGCCGACGGAACGGTCACCCAAGGCTATTTCACCATACGTCTCACGCCCCTGCCCGACCCGGATGCGGCCAGCGGCGTGGGCGGCGTCCTGATCGCCCTGTCGGAGACCACCCGGCGAGTACAGGCCGAGCAGGCCCTTCGCGCCAGCGAGGAACGCTATCAACTGGCGCTCGATGCGGCCAGCGGCGTGGGCACCTGGGACTGGGATATCGTCGCCGACCGGGTCTATGCCAACGCCCGCTACGCGGCCTTTCACGGCGTCTCGCCCGAACGCGCCGCCGAAGGCGCGCCGCTGTCGGAGTTTTCGCAGGCCCTGCATCCCGACGATTTCGAGCGGCTGCTGAAGTCGGGGCGCACCCATGTGAGCACCACCGCCGACTTCCTGGAGGAGTACCGGCTGCGCCATGCCGACGGTTCGATCCGCTGGGTCCAGACCCGGGGCCGAGTCGAGCGCGACGCGAAGGGCTGGGCGGTGCGCCATCGCGGGGTGATGGTCGATATCACCGAGCGCAAGCGGATCGAGGCGGCCCTGGAGGCCACCGAAGCCGACCTGCGGATCGCCGTCGAGGCCGCCGGCCTTGGCCGCTGGGATCATAATCCCGCGACCGGAGCGCGCTATTGGGACCCCAGATGTCGCGAGATTTTCGGCCTGACCGAGGACGAGAAAGCGACCACGGAGACCGTGGCCCGGCTGGTCCATCCCGACGATTATCCAAGGCTTCGAGACGGGATTCAAATCGCAATCGACCCGGCCGGCCGCGCCAGCGACCACGTCTTCAACCAGGAATACCGGATTTTCCGCGGCACGGACGGCGCCCTTCGCTGGATCGAGGCCTTTGGCCGCGCCTTTTTCCGCGACGGCCAGTGCGTGCGCTTCGTCGGCGTCGCCTCCGACGTGACCGAGCGCAAGAAGGCCGAGCTACACCTGCGGCTGCTGGTCAACGAGCTGAACCATCGGGTGAAGAATTCGCTGGCCACGATCCAGGCCATCGCCGGCCAGACCTTCCACGCCGCCCGCTCCCTACCCCAGGCCCAGGAGGCCTTCTCGGCCCGGATCGTCGCCCTGGCCGAGGCCCATGATCTGCTGACCCGTGAAAATTGGGAGGGCGCGGAATTGTCGGACCTGTTGACCGGGCTGCAGGCCCTGCACGGGGCGCCGGGCCGCTTTGCGTTCACCGGACCACCGGTCCGGCTGTCGCCGCGCATGGCGCTGTCGCTGTCGATGGCCTTGCACGAGCTGGCCACCAACGCCGTCAAGTATGGGGCGCTTTCGACCGTGGCCGGCCATGTGCGGATCGCCTGGTCGGTGACGTCAAAGCCCGAGGCGGCGTCCGGCGTAGCGCGGCTGGTGCTGACCTGGACCGAATCGGGCGGCCCGCCCGTTTCGTCGCCCACCCGCAGAGGTTTTGGGTCCCGGTTGATCGAACGCGGCCTGGCGGCGGAACTGTCGGGCGAGGCCCATATCGACTTCCAACCCGGCGGCGTCGTCTGCCGGATCGAGGCGGGGCTCGAGGGTTAGGCGGGCGAGCTTGGGGCGCTGGCTTGAGGTTGAATCTTAGCCTTTCTGATCCTCTCATCCCGGCGAAGGGCGTTTAGAGGCGATGTCGCGACGTGAACCCCTGAGGGCGCCCTGGCGGTCGGGGTGGAAGGTCGAAACGCCGCGCGCACGGCCTTTGCGCTCATCACGCCCAAGGCCAGCAACGCCACCGGAACCACGGCCAACAGCCAGGCCAGCACCAAGAGCGCCAGTTGCAACACGCTGATCATCACGACCAGGGCCTTTGACTCCCGGCGGTCGTTCCGATGAAGGGCAAGCTGTGCTGCGGTCATGGCGCGGTGAACCCAAACCCCTCGATAACCCCGACCCGACACCGACCCGACACCGACCCTAGCCGGGGCGGAATGTCGTGCAATCGGGTAAAACCCTAATTGGAGCTTTACCTTAATCGCAAGGCCTTGGCGATCTGGGCGTCGCTGCGGCGCAGGCTCAGCAGCACCAGGCCGGCCAAGGCCAAGGGGATCAGGCCCCAGACCGCGAAGCCCGCCACGGCGACCCCAGTGGCGCCGGCCAACAGGGCCGAGACCAGCATCTCGGCCAGGGTCGCCACCCACGACGCCCCGCCCCGACGCTTGAACTCCGAGCGCTTGCCCGGTCGTTGGCGCCAGACATTGATCAGGCCGCTGCTCCAGGCCGCCAAGGCCGCGCCCAGGGTGGTCCAGATGGCGGCGAGCGGCGCGAACCAGGCCAGCACGGCGATCGGCAGGGCCAGAAGCAGCGCCACCGGGAGCCAGGCCGCCGCCAGTTTGGCGCGGCGCAAGGTGGCGATCCTGGCCGGCGAGACCGACAGCAGGTCCGGCGCCTCCTCGGCCGACACGGTGATCCAGGCCAGGCTGCCCGCGACCTGACCGGCCAGGAAGACCACCACCCCCGCCCCGCCGGCCAGGGCCGCGCCCGTCCCGTGCGAGGCGTTGCGGCTGAGCACCAGGGCGGTGGGGATCAGATAGAGCACCCGCAGCAGCACCTGCGACAGCAGGGCCGCGTCGCGTCCGATCAGCAGCAGTTCCTTGCGCAGGGTGGCCAGAAAAACCCCACCGGAGAAGGCCCGGGCGGGACCCTTGCCAGCCTTGGCGGGGGCGCTTGTCGTCGCGCCCTGGGCGGCGGCGGCGGCGTCCGAGAAGCGGCGTCCCAGGGCCCGGGCGGACAGGATGAACAGCGCCGCAGCGCCGCCCAGCAAGGCCAGCAGCGGCAGGGGCTGGCCCAACATGGCCCGCAGCGGCAGGTCGGCGAAGGGCGGCGGATTGAGCCGGCCTTCCTGGCTGCGTTGCATGATGTCGGCATAGACACTGCTGCTGGCCTGCTGCCCCAGGATGGATCGCGCCTGGCTGACCAGGAAGAAGCCCGCGCCGACCAGGGCCGCCATCACCTGAGCCACGGTGCGGGTGCGGCGCGGGCCGATCAGGGCGAACAGCGCCATGGCCAGCACCAGCCCGGCCGCCGTCGCCGCCAGGGCCAGGGCCGCCAGCACGCCGAACAGGCCGATCCAGCCGGGATGTCCATACAGCACGGTCGGCAGCAGCAGGGGCGTGGCGACCATCAGGAAGATCGTCGCCACCCCCGTCGCCACGCCTAGCGCCCGCACCAGCAGCACCTTGGCCGGCCCGATCGGCGAGGAGAACAGCAGGTCCAGATCACCCCGGTCGTACAGCGCCTCGCTCGACGCGCTGAGGGTCTGGGACAGCATCAGGGTGAAGATCACCGCGCTGGCCAGGGCGGCGATGCTGACCGACAGCGGGTTGATCGGGATGTCGTGGCCGTGCAGCCCCAGGGCGATGAGCACGCCGCCGGCGATCATCATGGCGCCGACGATCGTCAGGCCGATCAGGCCCCGCGCGCCCTTGCCAGCCCGCCCGCCCCGGAAACTTCGCCAGTAGAGACGCATCTCGTGGGCCAGCAGCCAGAGGATCGAACCCGGCGCCGCCAGGTTCACGCCACGGCCTCGCCAGATACGGGGGCGGGGGTCGCTGTAAGCTGCAGGAACACGTCCTCCAGGGTGGAGCCGTCCTTGCCGCCGCCCGCCCCCATCCCGCCGACCTGGGCGCGCAGGGCGTCCAGCGTGCCCTCGGCCAGCAGACGGCCGCCGGCGATGATGCCGATGCGGTCGGCCATGCGCTCGGCGACCTCGAGAATGTGGGTGGTGAGGATCACCGTGCCGCCGGCGTCGACGCGCTCCTGCAGCATGTCCTTGACCAGGCGGGCGGCGGCGGCGTCGAGGCCGGTCAGGGGCTCGTCGAGGATCAGCAGTTTGGGATCATGGATCAGGGCGCCGGCCAGGGCCACCTTCTGCTTCATGCCGCGCGAAAAGCCCTCGCAGCGCCGCCGCGCCTCGGACTCCAGGCCCAGCTTGGAGAGCAGCGCCTCGGCCCGAGCCTTGGCGGCCTTGGGTTCGACGTTCCACAGGCCGGCCACGAACTCCAGATATTCCAGCGGCGTCAGCTTGTCATAGATCATCGCCTCGTCGGGCGCCCAGGCGGTGATCGCCTTGGCGCCAGCCGGGTCGGCCTTGGCGTCGACGCCGAAGATGCTGATCTCGCCCTTGTCGGGCTTGGTCAGGCCCGCGACCATCCGCAGGGTGGTGGTCTTGCCCGCGCCGTTTGGCCCCAGCAGGGCGTAGAGCTCGCCGGCGTGGACCGTCAGGTCCAGGTCCATCACCGCCGGCTTGGCGAAGGTCTTGTCCAGGCCGCGGACGATCAAGGCTTCGGTCACGGACGGGTCCTTTGGGACGGTGGAGCTGGGGCATGTGAACGTGTTTGGGGCCCCTGTTCAAGGTCCTACCCCATGGGGTAGGACTTCATGCGGGTTGCCGCTGAAGGTGTGAAAAAGGGTCGCGGAGCGGCGGACATCGTCCGGCAATTGTGTGTTCAACACCGTTTCGACGAAGCCGAGCGCTCCGCGCCATTGTTTTCCGCTCGCGTCCGGTAGGCGGTCCTTTGAAGGCCTAGCCGGAAGCCGGTTCGCCCAGCCTGCCCTGTTCAACCGCTAAGGCGCGGCCAATCCAGCCGGAGAACTCCTGACCGTCACGCGCTCTCGCTCAAGGTGGCCAGCAACGTGTCCAACTGCTCGAACTGCTCGGGCATCCCGTCTTCCATCCCGACGAAGGCCTCGTCGAGCGCTTCCTTCGACGGATAGAGATCGTGCAGGACCAAGAGCGTCTGGCCCTCCCTTTCCTCGAAGGTCACCGTGGTGACGGCGGCGTCCTGGCTTTCGTCATTGGTCCAGACCAGGCGCGAGGGCGGTGTCACCTCAAGGTATTTGCCGAAGAACGCGAAGGACGATGCGGCGTCCTGGCCAAACTCGAGACGGTACTGACCCCCGACGCGGACATCCATTTCGCAGGACAGCAGAGGCGCGCCCGACGATTTGGGAGCCCACCACAGCTTCATCAACTCGGGCTTGGTCCACGCCTCGTACACGATGCGCGCCGGGCCGTTGAAGATACGCGTGACAACGAGCTCGCGCTCGGACTTCCGTTCGATCGTCGTGCGGTTACTCATCGCGTTTCTCCCTGAGTTTCAGATCCTCGACAACCCTGTCCAACGCGTCGAAGCGTGAGGCCCAGACTTGACGGTAGCTTTCGATCCATGCCGCCTCAGCCTCGAGCCCGCGTAGGCCGAGCTTGCAGGTCCGCACGCGTCCGACCTTCTCCGTCGTGACGAACCCCGCATGCTCCAGGACGCCGACATGCTTCCTCATGCCCGTGAGGGTCATGTGGAACCTGTCGGCGAGCTCCGTGATCGAGGCGTCCGAACGGCCGAGCTGCTCGAGAACGCCACGTCGGGTGATGTCCGAGAGGGCGGCGAACGAGGCGTCGAGGCGAGATGTTGAATAGTGAACCATATGGTTCAGTGTATAGCGCTCGGATTTTCGGCATGCAAGGAGCGGTCGAACGCGCCTGAGCTATCAGGCCTCGCGCCCGCTGGGACCGCGCAAGGCTCGGCCGGGAAGGGGCCGCCGCGACGAGGACCCTACCCCCGTCTCGTCCCACCCCATCGCGCCACCTTCTCCAGCAACTCTCCCACCGCGATCGGCTTGCCGACATGGTCGTCCATGCCGGCGGCGCGGTAAGTCTCGATCTGCCCCGCCAGGACATTGGCGCTCAGCGCGATGATCGGCACACGGGCGGCGGAGCCCTGTAGGGCGCGGATGGCGCGGGTGGCGCTGACGCCGTCCTGGATCGGCATCTGCCCGTCCATCAGCACGAGGTCGTAGCCGCCGCGCGCCGCCGCCGCGACCACCTCGACGCCATTGGTCGCCAGATCGACCTGATGGCCCACCGAACACAGGATCGCGCTGACCAATTCTCGATTGGCCACATTGTCGTCGGCCAGCAGCACCCGCGCCCCAGCGGTCGGGACGGTGGCTGGCGAGATCGGCGCGGTTTCCGGCGCCGATGCCACGGGCAGCGGCAGGACGCACCAGAACCGCGAACCCGCTCCGAGGTCGCTCTGGACCCCGACCTCGCCGCCCATGGCCTCGGCCAGCCGTTTGGTGATCGACAGGCCGAGCCCCGTACCGCCGAACCGCCGGGTGACCGAGGCGTCGGCCTGGATGAAGCGATCGAACACGTGATCGATCATGTCGGGCGCCAGGCCGATGCCGGTGTCCGTGACCGAGAACTCGATCCGGGCCGCGCCATCGGCGTCTGGCCCGAGGCGGCGCGCCGACAGGGTTACGCCGCCGTCCCTCGTGAACTTGACAGCATTGCCCAGCAGGTTGAGCAGAATCTGGCGCAAGCGCTCGGGATCACCGACCACGAAGGCCGCCACGTCGGCGTCAATCCCCTTGGTCAGGCTCAGGCTCTTGGCCGAGGCCTGGGCCTCGATGATCCCCAGCGCCTGGTCCAGCAGCGGTTCCAAGGCGAACGGGCGCGAATCCAGCTCGACGCCGCCGGCCTCCAGCTTCGATAGGTCCAGCACGTCGTTCAGCGTCGACATCAACGCCTGGCCGGCGGCGTCGATGCGGTCGAGATGGCGGGTCTGGCCGGCGTCCAGCGGCGTGGCGCGCAGCAGGCCCGCGAAGCCGATGACGCTGGTCAGGGGCGTGCGCAACTCGTGACTCATATTGGCCAGGAATTCCTCCTGGGCGTGGGCGGCGGCCTCGGCGCGGCTTCGGGCCTGCGCCAGTTCGCGTGCGGTTTCGACCTGGTCGCTCGTGTCGATCTGGTTGACCAGCACCCCGACCGCGCCGGTCACCGGATCGACGGCGCGGCGCGCGGTCAGCCCGTGCCACTGCTCGCCGGCCGAGGTCACGACGCGACAGGCCAGCACGGTGATTTCACCGGCCAAGGCCTCGCCCCAGATGCGCTCGGCCTCGGCAGGATCGGCGAAGGCCTGGTGGAAGATTTTTTGATCAGGAAAGCAGGCCATGCGGCTGGGATTGGCGAACAGGCGCCGGCCCTTGCCGTCGAACAGCCCGACCAGCACCGGCGTGTGTCGCAGCGCCTCGGCAGCGCGCTGCTCGTCGGGGCTGATCGCCAGCGAGGTCGCCTCGAACAGCATCGCCTCGCTGCCGTCGGCCAGGGTGATGGCCGAGATCGTGGCCGAGACCGAGGTCGGAACGCCCAGGGGATAGAAGGTCCAGTGCTCGGTGACCGCCTCGCCCCGGGCGATCTTCTGGTGGATGGTCTCCATCCGTGTGCGCACCGCCGGCGACTGGTCGGAAAAGTCACGCGCCAGCAGGGCGTCGAGGTCGACCGCCCCCCACAGGGTCACGGCGGCAGGGTTGGCGTAGACCTTGCGCTTGCGCAAGTCGTCGAACACCCAGACCGGCCGGCGCAGGCGCTCGAAGCTCGCTATGTCGAATGGCAGGCAGGCGGGCGCGGACGGTCGGGGCGACGGCGACATCGAGGGGCTTCCAAACAGAGCACTCCATTAACGCATCAATTGCGGCATTCGGCGTGCATTCACACGGACCTAATGTCGCACGCGCGAAACGATGGAA
>JACMOF010000486.1 GCA_014378155.1 Caulobacter sp.
AGGGCGATGGCCACGGCGCGTTCCAGGTCGGCGTCGTCGAGGATGATCAGCGGGTTCTTGCCGCCCATCTCCAGTTGCACACGGGCCTGGCGGGCCACGGCGGCGGCGGCCACCTGGCGTCCCACGCCCTGCGAGGCGGTGAACGACACGCCGTCCACGCCCGGATGCTTGACCAGGGCGTCGCCCATGGCCCCGCGCCCGAACAGCATGTTGAACACGCCGTCCGGCGCGCCGCATTCCTGGATGATGTCGGCCATGGCGGAGGCCGTGGCGGGCGTCGGGCCGGCCGGCTTGATGACCACGGTGTTGCCGAAGGCCAGGGCCGGGGCGGCCTTCCACGCCGGGATGGCGATCGGGAAGTTCCAGGGCGTCACCAAGCCGAAGACGCCGACGGCCTGGCGATAGGTCTGGATCTCGACGCCGGGGCGGGTGCTTTCCAGGTTCTGGCCGTGGCGGCGCAGGGCCTCGCCGGCGAAATATTTGAAGATCCGGCCGGCGCGGACTGTCTCGCCGACGCCCTCGGGCACGGTCTTGCCCTCCTCGCGGGCCAGCAGGCGGCCGATCTCGGCGCTGCGAGCGATGATCGTCGTGCCCACCTTGTCCAGCAGGTCCGAACGCACTTCGGGGGAGGATTCCGACCAGGCCGGGAAAGCCGCGCGGGCGGCGCTGACGGCGGCGTCAACCTCGGCCGCGCCGCCGTCGGGAAGTTGGGCGACGACGTCGTTTGTGTTGGACGGGTTGAGGCTCTGGGTCGGGGTGTCGCCGCTGACGCGTTGGCCGCCGATCAGGTGGTGCAGGGTGTCGGTCATGCCGGATTCCTAGAGACTAGAGCAGGCCGCGGCCGGCCAGATTGCGGATCAGTGCGGAGACGCCGAAGGTCCACGGGGGGGCGAGATCGCAGGTGGTGACCTCGTTCTCCAGTACGCCCAGCTTGGGGGTGGCCACCCGCACCCGGTCGCCGATCTTGTGGGTGAAGCCCTGGCCGGGGGTGTCGCGGTCCTGGATCGGCGCGAACATCGTGCCCAAAAACAGGGCAAAGCCGTCGGGATACTGGTGTTGCTTGCCGAACGCCTGGCCGGCGAGTACGGCGGGGTCGCGGCTGATCAGGCTCATATTGCTGTGGCCATCGAGCACGAAATTGTCGCGGCCGGTGATCTTCAGGGTGACCTCGGCCGAGCGGACGTCGTTCAGGCTGAACCCGTCGTCGAACAGGCGGAAGAACGGACCGATGGCGCAGGAGGCGTTGTTGTCCTTGGCCTTGCTGAGCAGCAGGGCCGATCTGCCCTCGAAGTCGCGCAGGTTGACATCGTTGCCCAGCGAAGCGCCGCGGATCTGGCCTTGGCCGTCGCACAGCAGCACGACCTCGGGCTCGGGATTGTTCCAATGGCTGTCGCTGCGCACGCCGACCTGGTCGCCCCAGCCCATCGACGACAGGGTCGGGCCCTTGGTGAAGATCTCGGCGTCGGGGCCGATGGCCACTTCGAGATATTGCGACCACAGGCCGTCCTTGATCAGGGTCAGCTTCAGGCGCGCCGCGCCCTCCGAGCCCGGATCGACGGCGCGCAGGTCGCCGCCCATGCTGTCGGCCAGCTGGGCGCGGATCTTCAGGGCCTCGGCGGCGTCGCCGCGCGCCCGTTCCTCGATGACGCGTTCCAGGGTCGAGACGGCGAAGGTGACGCCGGCGGCCTTCAGGCACTGCAGGTCGACGGGGGCCAGCAGCTTGGCGGCCGCGCCCTGCGGGTCGGCCCAGACCGGGCGGACATCCAGGTCTTCCAGCGGGCCCAGGTCGACGCCAGCCGGGATCGTCTCGCCAGGCGCGAAGCGGTTCATCAGGTCGGAGGTGGTGGGGGCGATCTTGCTGACGTCCTCGATCCGGCCGCCGCGCACGAGAATCGGGGTCGGTCCGTCGCCGAAATCGACACGGCCCAGCAGGGTCGCGTCACGCCAATCCTCGGGAAGGAACTCCGAAATACCCACCGCGTCTTCTCCCTCGTCGAGCTTTGCAACCCTACCAAGGCCACGCTCGTTCCTGCAAACCCACCTGTTAGCGCTAACATGCCGGGGCGCGCAAGTCGGTGATTTGATATTACAAATGGAGGGGGCAGGTAAGTCGGTTCGGAGGCTTTTGTCTGGGGCGCGACGGGGACGGCGCGCTGGCCGCCCCGTCGAGGAATGAGGATGTGACGGCGCCTCAGGCCGCGTAGTTCATCGCCTCGAGGTCTTCAATCAGGCTCGGCCCGGTCGGGGTCCAGCCCAGTTCCCGTCGCGTCCAAGCGCTCGAGGCCGGCATGTCCAGGGTGATGAACCGGGCCATCCAGCCAAAATGGACGGCCGCCTCCTCCGGCGTCAGGGACACCACCGGAACCTTCAACCCGTCGCCGACCACCTCGGCGATCTCTCGGGCTGTCACGCCCTCCTCGGCCACCGCGTGGTAGCGGGCGCCGGGCTTGGCGTGCTCCAGCGCCAGCCGGTAGAGGCGGGCGACGTCCAGGACATGGCCCGCGGCCCAGCGATTGGCCCCGTCGCCGACATAAGCCGAGACGCCCTTCGCGCGGGCGATCTCCACGGCGGGGGTGATCAGGCCTTGCTTGACCGGGTCGTGGACCTGGGGAAGGCGCATAACCGAAACATTGACGCCGGTCGCCAGGGCCGCCTGGCCGGCGACCTCCGAGGCGCTGCGCGGATTGGGATGCTCCAGGTTGAAGACGTCCTCGACGGCCGGCCGGCCGTCGCCCGGGCTGCCCATCCCCGCGCCCGAGGTAATGACCAGCGGGCGGTCGGTTCCGACCAGCGCCGAAGCCAGGGCCTCGATGGCCCGGCGGTCCTTGTCGCAATTGGCCAGGAAGTTCTCGAAATCGTGGTCGAAGGCGCAGTGAATCACGCCGTCCGCCTGGGCCGCGCCGGCCCGCAGGCTGTCAGGATCCTCGAGGCTGCCGCGATGGCTGTCGGCCCCAGCGACGGCCATTTGCCGGGCCCCGGCCTCGGACCGCGTCAGGCCCACGACCTGATGGCCGGCTTGAAGAAGTTCGGGAATGACCGCGGAGCCGATGAAGCCGGTGGCCCCAGTGAGGAAAACACGCATGGAAACACTCCGATATTAGCTGTTCGAAGGACCATGACGCCCTGGACCGATACTGTTAAAGTAGTGACGTTATCAGGGTATAATAGCCAACAGGCTCAACATGACCGTCGATATTGACAATCGGCTGGGGACCTATCTGAAAAGCCGGCGCGGGCGCATGGATCCGGTCGCCCTGGGGTTTCCCGCCTCGCGCCGGCGCACCACGGGGTTGCGGCGCGAAGAGGTGGCCCAGCGCGCCAACATCAGCGCCACCTGGTATACCTGGCTGGAGCAAGGCCGGGGCGGGGCGCCGTCGGCCGACGTTCTGCATCGCATCGCTGGCGCGCTGATGCTGACCGATGTCGAGCGCGAGCATGTCTTCCTGCTCGGCCTGGGGCGGCCTCCCGAGGTTCGCTACAAGGCGCCGGAGGGGGTATCGCCCCGCCTGCAGCGGGTGCTGGACGGCATGACCTCCAGTCCCGCCATGATCAAGACCGCCACCTGGGACATCGTCGCGTGGAATCGGGCCGCCGCCGCCGTGCTGACCGACTATGGCGCGTTGGCGCCCGACCAGCGCAACGTGCTGCGGCTGATGTTCGGCAATTCCCAGGTCCGCGCCGCCCAAGAGAATTGGGAGAACGTCGCCCGGTTCGTGGTCAGCACGTTCAGGGCGGACGCGGCCCGCGCCGGGGCCGTTTCCGAGGTCAGCCAGCTCGTCGATGAGCTGTGCCTGACCAGCCCCGAGTTCAAGCGGTTCTGGTCCGAAAACGACGTCGGCCTGCACGGCGAGGGCGCCAAGCGGATCAACCACCCTGTCCTGGGCGTGCTAGCGCTAGAATATTCCGCCTTCGCCGTCGATGGACGGCCCGACCTCAGCATGATCGTCTATAATCCGGTCACGGCGGCGGACGCCGAGCGTATTGGTTCGCTGATCGCGCGGACCTAGAGCAAGTCGCGCGATATAGGAATCGCACGGCTTGCTCTAGACTTTTGTTTTCGCATCGCTTTTGCGGAAAACCGGTGGCCACTTTTCCGCGCGATGCTCTAGGCTTCCGGCGCCGGCCCGGTCGAATCCCGGACGATCAGGGTATGCGGGTGGACCAGTTGCCGGGGCTCGCCGGTCTTGGCGCGGTTGCGGCGAATCTCTTCCAGCACCAGGTCGACGGCGGCGCGGGCCATGGCGGCGATGGGCTGGTGGACGGTGGTCAGGGCCGGCCAGATATTGGCGGCGATCGAGGTGTCATCGAAACCGACGATCGACAGGTCGCCCGGCACGTCCAGGCCCAGGCGGTGAGCGACGCCGGCTGTGGCGGCGGCCATGTCGTCATTGCTGGCGAAGATGGCGGTGGGGCGATCCTCGACGGCCAGCAACCGCTCGGCCGCCTCCAGCCCGGAGCGATAGGTGAAATAGCCCTGCTCGATATGCACGGCGTCCTGCGTCAGGCCTGCGGCCTTGAGGGCGGCCATGAAGCCGTCCAGCCGCTGCTGGCTGACCGTCTGGTTGGGGTGGCCCTTGATGAAGCCGAAACGCTTGTGGCCGAGATCCAGCAGATGCTGGCCCAGCTCGTAGGCGGCGGCTTCGTTGTCGATGCGGATGGTGGCCATGTCGGCGCTGGGCATGCCTGGGGCCACGGCCACGGCGGCGGCGCCGGCCGCCTTGACCTCGGCCAGGACCTGGGCGTTCTCGCACAGCGGCGCGGGCAGGATCAGGCCGTCGACGCCGGTCTTCAACAGGCGGGTCAGGGTGGCGCCGGCCAGTTCGGGCTCGGCGCATTTCTCGATCACCACCTGGGCGCCCGTGCGGCTGCTCTCGTCCAGCGCACCGACCAGGAATTCCGACAGGTAGCCCGTCGAGGGGTTGTCATAGAGCAGGCCGATGCGGGCCGGCGCCGAGCCGGCCAGGCTGCGGGCTGCGGGGTTGGGGGCGTAGTTGAGGTCGCGGATCGCCGCGTCGACCAGGGCCTTGGTCTCGGACTTGACCGTGGTCTCGCGGTTGATCACCCGCGACACCGTCATCGGCGAGACGCCCGCCAGGGCGGCGACGTCGCGGATGGTGGCGCTCTGGGTCGTCCGGCGCCTTTGACGCTCGTTACGTTCGTTCATGAATAGCCCGTCCCTTTATCGCGGCAGAGACTAGCCCTGTTCGGCCTCAACTTGAAAGACGCGCGCTTTTGTCCGCAGACGGTCTGTCCTAGGCTGCGCCCAATGATCCCCTTCGGCGCCATCATCCTGACCGGCGGCGGCTCGCGTCGCATGGGCGCCGACAAGGCGTTGCTCGACTGGAACGGTCAGCGGGCGGTGGACTGCGTGGTCGCCCTGGCGCGCGCGGCGGGCGCGGCGCGCGTGTTGACCGCCGGGCGCGATCACGGGTTGGAGCATGTCGAGGATCCCGCGCCCGATGCCGGGCCCGTGGGCGGGGTGCTGGCGGGCTGCGCGGCGCTGGCGGCGAGCGGCCTGACGCGAGCGCTGGTGCTGGCGGTCGATGCGCCGACCGTGACCTTGGCCGACCTCACGCCGCTGCTCGCCGCGCCGGGGGTGGGAGCGTTTTACGAGGGACTGCCGGTTCCGATGGTGCTGGCTTTGACCGCCGTGCCGGGTGACGCGGAGGTCGGCTGGCCGTTGCGGCGGCTCGTCGAGCGGGCAGGACTGGTCGCCGAGCCCTGCGACGAGGCCGTGCGGTTGAGGCTGCGCGGGGCCAACACGCCGGAGGAGCGGGCGAGGTTGATTGTTTTCCCTTCTCCAAGGGGAGAAGGATATTGAGGGCTGGCCACCTCCAGGCGCCGCGTCAGTAAACGTCGCGCCGGTACCGCCCCTCGTCGCTGAGCCGCTCCACGGCCTCCGCGCCCAGCACCGCGACCAGCGCGGCATGGACGTCGCCCGACATCCCCTCCAGCGACCCGCAGACAAAGATCGCCGCGCCGTCCGCCACCCAGGCCCGCAAGGCGTCGGCGGCCTGCATCAACCGGTGCTGGACGTAGATCTTGCGGGTCTGGTCGCGGGAGAAGGCCAGGTCGAGACGTTCCAACACGCCGCTGGCCCGCCAGGCCTCGATCTCGTCGCGGTGGAAGTAGTCGTGCGCCTGGGTCCGCTCGCCGAACACCAGCCAGTTGCGGTGGCGGCCGGCCGTCGCACGGGCTTTTAGATGGGCCCGCAAGCCGGCTAGGCCCGTGCCGTTGCCGATCAGGATCAGCGGCCGATCGTCGGTCGGGCCATGGAAGCTTCGGTTGGTCCGCACACGCGCGGCGATCTCGGCGCCCTTCTCGGCGTGGACGGTCAGCCAGCCCGAGCCCACGCCCGGCCTGCCGTCGGCGCGTCGGAAGGTCCGCACCAGCAGGTCGACCCCGCCGGCGGGCGGGAGGGAGGCGAT
>JACMOF010000487.1 GCA_014378155.1 Caulobacter sp.
ACCGGCCTGTCGCTGGGCGAAGCCGCCCGCCTGGTCAAGGACGCCGGCGCCAGCGAAGTCATGACCGCCGTCTTCGCCCGCAAGCCCTGGGACAAGCCCCGCATCGAACCCGACTTCGTGGCCTGGGAAGCCCCTGCCCGGTATCTGGTCGGGTATGGGCTGGACGACGAGGGCAAGAGCCGGGGACTGCCCTATATCGGGGCGCTGGACTAACGGAGCCAGTTCTCGATCGACAGGCCTTCGACACGCGAGAATTCACGATCGTTGTTGGTTACCAAAATGTCGTCACCGGCTAGGGCGTGGGCAGCGATCAACATGTCGTTGCCGCCTATCGGCGTGCCGACGCTTTCCAGTTTAGCGCGAATTTCGCCGTAGAGGCGGTCAGCAGGAGGCGTGAGCGGTAGGATTTGGATCACCGCCAAGATCGCTTCCAATTGCGTAGCTAAGCGCGCGGAGCCCTTCTTGGCAGCGCCAAATCGCAGTTCCGCGGCTACAATGACGCTGGTGCGGACATTGGCTTCGCCACGTTGCCTGATGTGTTCGGCCACCCGACCCGCTGGATTGCGCACCAAGTCCGACAGGATGTTGGTGTCTAGCAGCCAACCCTGACTCAAAGCTCGACAGGCTCCGGCGCCGGATCGTCGATTGGATCGAAATCCTCTTCGATTGGCTGCAACGACGCCAGTACGGCCAACAACGACCGAGGCGGGGCTGGTTCGAGGATCAGCTTGTCACCATCTCTGCGCAGGATTGCTTCATCGCCGGGAAACTCCAGCCCGCGCGGAATTCGCACGGCTTGGTTTCGGCCGTTACGGAATAGTCTGACGTGTTTCTCGTAACCCACGGTCGAAGCCTCTGGCATAGGCCTGAGCATAGGCCGCCTTGGTCGATTTGACAACGACGCCCTTAGACCCAGTCCGGCACCACGTCCCGGCTCAGCATCTCCTCATACGTCGGCCGCTCGCGAATGACCGCGAACTTACAGGCGTCCACCAGCACCTCGGGCGCCAGCGGGCGTGTGTTGTATTCGCTGGCCATGGCCGCGCCATAGGCGCCGGCCGACATGAAGGCCACGAGATCTCCCGACGCCAGCGGCGGCAGGGCGCGATCGCGGGTGAAGGTGTCGCCCGTTTCGCAGATGGGTCCCACCACGTCATAGGTCATCTCGCCGGCGCGCGGGATCAGCGGGCGGATGTCGTGGAAGGCGTCGTACATGGCCGGGCGGATCAAGTCGTTCATGGCCGCGTCGATGACCAGGAAGCGCTTGCCCTCCGGCCGTTCGTGGACATGGATCACCTCGCTGACCAGCACCCCGGCGTTGGCGGCGATCACCCGGCCCGGCTCGAAGGCCAGCTTGACGGGCAGGCCCTGGGTCACCTCGCCGACCATGGCCGCGAAGTCGGCGGGCGAGGGCGGGGCGGGCATGTCGAAATAGGGCACGCCCAGGCCGCCGCCCAGGTCCAGGCGCTCGACATGCAAGCCCTCGCCCAGCAGCTGCTCGACCAGGCCGCGCATTTTGGTGAAGGCCTGGCGCATGGGCGAAAGGTCGGTGATCTGGCTGCCGATATGGCAGGCCACGCCGATCGGTTCGAGGTTCGCGTGGTTGCTGGCGTTGGCGTAGAGCCGCGCGGCCTCGGCGAACGACACGCCGAACTTGTTCTCGGACTTGCCGGTGGCGATCTTGGCATGACCGCCGGCCGCGACGTCTGGATTGACCCGAAACGCCACCTTGGCCTTGACGCCCAGCTCGGCGGCCACCGCTGCGACCAGGTTCAGCTCGGGCTCTGACTCGACGTTGATCTCGGCGACGCCAGCTTGCAGGGCAAACGCGATCTCGCCGCGCTTCTTGCCGACGCCCGAGAACACGATGCGATCGCCGGGGATGCCGGCCGCCAGGGCCCGTCGGACCTCGCCCTCGGATACCGTGTCGGCGCCGGCCCCCAGGTCGCCCAGCACCTTCAACACGGCCACATTGGAATTGGCCTTCACCGCATAGGCGATCAGCGGATCAACCACACCGGCGGCCGTCAGGGCGTCGCGAAACACCGTGAAGTGCCGCTCCAGCGTGGCGCGGGAATAGACATAGACCGGCGTGCCGACCTGGGCCGCGATGCGAGCCAGCGGGACGCCTTCACAGGCCAACCCCTCGGGGCCGTATTCGAAATGGTTCACGAGTCTAGCAGCTCTCTAAGGTCAAGCCCCCAACCTCCGTCTTCCCGGCGAAGGCCGGGACCCAGATTCATCAGGAGCCACGGCAGGGTTTCACCTGGGCCCCGGCCTTCGCCGGGGAGACGGGGGAAAAGATGCGGCGTCGGGGAAGGGGCGCGCTAGTTCGGGTGCGGGCTCGGGGAGCC
>JACMOF010000488.1 GCA_014378155.1 Caulobacter sp.
GACGCTTCGCGTGGCCTTCAGACGGGAGCCATCGAAGCGCGGGGTCTTAACCCGCTTCCGAAGTTGGCCCCCGGCGGGCGGAAGGGCGGCTAACCCCTCCGGACCGTGCGGGCGATTTCAGCCCGCACCTGCCAGCCTGTCCGCCGACCCTGAGCGCCGGGGCTTCGTCACCTGAATGAACCTGCCCCAACTCCAACCCAAGGCGTCTCCTTGACGGAGACACGGCGGACAAGCCTTCCCGCTCGACCACCCCTGAAAGCCGCCTCGGTCGCCGTACGTGCGCCCTCCCCGTGCTCTCAGGTGAGACCAGTATGCGGGCGGTCTGACAGGGGGAGCATCAAATCAGGTCGAGAAAATTCAACGCGTTGAAATCGCGAGACTTTGCTTCCTATCCACCGAGCATTGACGTCTGCTGACGGGGGACATGCGCATGTCCCCAATCGCCGGCTCAGGCGTCCTTGGCCAGCTTGACCAACTGCACGAGGATTTTCTCCGCCGCGTCGAGCCGCCTGGCGGGCGTGTCCCACTCGCCCTTGATCACCACCTTCTGGTCGGGACGCACCTTCCAGACGATGTTGTTCTTGGCCACGAACTGCATCAGCGCCATCGGATTGGCGTAGATGTCGTTGCGGAAGCTGGCGACCGCGCCCTTGGGGCCGACGTCGATCTTGGCGACATTGGCCTCGCGGCACAGGCCCTTGATGGCGACGACCTTGAGCAAGCTATCCGTCTCGGGCGGCAGCGGACCGAAGCGGTCGATCAGCTCGGCGGCCAGGGCCTCGCGGTCGGCGGACTTCTCGGCTTCCGAAAGGCGGCGATACAGCGACAGCCGCACGTTCAGGTCGGGCACATATTCGTCGGGGATCATCACCGCAGCGCCGGTATTGATCTGCGGCGACCAGCCGCGATCCTCGCTGAGGGCCTCGGCCCCCTGGCGCTGGCGCAGCTCGGCGACGGCGTCCTCCAGCATCTGCTGGTACAGCTCGACGCCGATCTCCTTGATGTGGCCGCTCTGCTCGTCGCCCAGCAGGTTGCCGCCGCCGCGTTGGTCCAGGTCGTGGCTGGCCAGCTGGAAGCCGGCGCCCAGGCTGTCCAGCGACTGCAGCACCTTCAGCCGCTTCTCGGCCGATAGTGTGATGGTCTTCTCGTTGGGCGTGGTCAGATAGGCGTAGGCCCGCGCCTTGGACCGGCCGACCCGGCCGCGGATCTGGTAGAGCTGAGCCAGGCCGAACATGTCGGCGCGGTGGACGATCAGGGTGTTGGCCGAGGGAATATCGAGCCCACTCTCGACGATCGTCGTCGCAAGCAGCACGTCGTACTGGCCCTCGTAGAAGGCGGTCATCACGTCTTCCAGCTGGGTCGGGGCCATCTGGCCGTGGCCCACCACATATTTGACCTCGGGCACCTGGACGCGGAGGAACTTCTCGATCTCCTCCAGGTCCTTGATGCGCGGCACCACATAATAGGCCTGGCCGCCGCGATACTTCTCGCGCAGCAGGGCCTCGCGCAGGGTCACCGGATCGAAGGGGCTGATATAGGTGCGCACCGCCAGGCGGTCGACCGGCGGGGTGGCGATGATCGACATTTCCCGGATACCCGACAGCGCCATCTGCAATGTGCGCGGGATGGGCGTGGCGGTCAGGGTCAGCATGTGGACGTCGGCCCGCAGCTCCTTGAGCTTCTCCTTGGCCTTGACCCCGAAATGCTGCTCCTCGTCGACGATGACCAAACCCAGGTCCTTGAACGACACCTGCTTGGACAGGATGGCGTGGGTGCCGACCACGATCTCCAGCTGGCCATTGGCGAGGCCCTCGCGGGTCTCGGCGGCCTCCTTGCCGGTGACCAGGCGCGACAGGCGGGTGATCTTGACCGGCCAGCCCTGGAAGCGATCCTTGAAGGCCTTGTAGTGCTGGCGAGCCAGCAGGGTCGTCGGGCAGACGATGGCCACCTGCTTGCCGCTCATCGCCACCACGAAAGCCGCGCGCAGGGCGACCTCGGTCTTGCCAAAGCCCACGTCGCCGCAGATCAGCCGGTCCATCGGCTTGCCCGAGCCGAGATCCTCCAGCACGTCGGCGATGGCCGACAGCTGGTCGTCGGTCTCCTCATAGGGGAAGCGGGCGCAGAACTCGTCGAACACCCCGTGCGGCGGCTCAGTCTCTTCCACCGACTTCAGCTGGCGGGCGGCGGCGATCTGGATCAGGCCCTCGGCCATGATCCGCAGCCGTTCCTTGGCCTTGGACTTGCGCCCCTGCCAGGCCGCGCCGCCCAGCTTGTCCAGCTGGACGTTCTCGCCGTCGGCCCCGTAGCGGGTCAGCAGGTCGATGTTCTCGACCGGCAGATAGAGCTTGCTCTCGCCGCCATACAGCAGGTCCAGGCAGTCGTGCGGCGCGCCCTGCACATCGAGGGTCTTGAGGCCTTCGTAGCGGCCGATGCCGTGGTCGATATGGACGACCAGGTCGCCAGGGGTCAGGGCGCTGGCCTCGGCCAGGAAATTGGCGGCGCGACGCTTCTTGCGCGGCCGGGCCAGGCGGTCGCCGAGGATGTCGGTCTCGGAGATCACGACAAGCGTGTCGGTCTCGAAACCGTTGTCGAGCGGCAGGACCACGCGCTGCGGGACCTTGGGATCGGCGGCCTTGGCGGCCTGCCAATAGGCGGCGAAGTGGATCCTGGTCAGGCCATGATCGGCCAGCATCATGCCCAAGCGCTCGGACGAGCCTTCCGACCACGACGCGAACAGCACGCGTTTCCCCTGCCCGGCCAGGGTGGTGGCGTGTTCGGCTGTGGCCTGGAAGAGGTTGACGCTGTCCTGGGCCCGCTCGGCGGCGAAGGTGCGACCGAGCTTTGCGCCCATGTCGATGACGTCGAGCCCTTGAGGCTGGAAGGGCGTGAACTTGCGGTTGGGGCGGTTGTCGAGCGCCTGATCCCACTCGGCGGCGGTCAGGTAGAGGGCGTCGGGCTTCAGCGGGCGATAGGCCGACTTGCGGTCGGCCGAGGCGCGGGCGTCATAGGCGTCGGCGATCATCGCCAGGCGCTCGTCGCGGCTCTCGGTGACCTGATGGTCGACCCCGACCAGGGCCCCGTCCGGCAGATAGTCGAACAGGGTCGCCATCCGCTCATAGAACAGCGGCAGCCAGTGCTCGAGGCCGGCCCGGCGGCCGCCTTCGCTGACCGTTGCGTAGAGGGCGTCGTCGCCCGGCGCGCCGAACTCGCGGATATATCCGCCGCGGAACCGCGAAATGCCCGCCTTGTCGAGCAGGGCCTCGCTGACCGGCAGCAGCTCGACGGTCTTCAGCGACTTGGTCGAGCGCTGGGTTTCCGGATCGAAGGCGCGAATGCTTTCCAGGGTGTCGCCGAACAGGTCCAGCCGCACGGGCTCCTCGGAGGCCGGCGGATAGACGTCGATCACCCCGCCGCGGATCGCGAACTCGCCGCGCTCCGAGACGGTCGAGGCGCGGACATAGCCGTTGATAGCGAAATAGCGCTCCAGATCGGCGACATCGACCACGCCGCCGACCTTGGCGCCGTAGCTCGCGCGCAGCAGCACGGTCTTCTCGGGCACGCGCTGCAACAGGGCGGGCGCGGCGGTGACCA
>JACMOF010000489.1 GCA_014378155.1 Caulobacter sp.
CCCACTTGGCGACTGCGCCGCCTGCCCGCCCCCGTAGGGGGCGTACCCCCCCACATTCTGAGGTCCGCCCCCTATGGGGGCGGACAGACCGCGAAGCGGTCAGGTGGGGGCAAGAGGGTGAGCCACCGTCGCTCTTCTAAGCGTCAGATTGATCCGTCCGCCGCCGGGGATCAGGCTCGACGATCCCGGCAGGATTCGGTCCACCCCATGGAACGCCAGCCGCGCCGGGCCTGACAGCCGGCAGATGTCGCCCGACGACAGCCGCAAGCTGCGGGTCGGGTCCTTGCGCGCGGTCCCGCCGATCCGGAACACCGCGGTGTCGCCCAGCGAGACCGACAGCACCGGAAAGCGCGGATCGGCCTCGTCGCGGTCTTGGTGCAGACCCATCCGGGCATCGCCCCGATAGAGGTTGATCAGGCAGGAGTCCGGCGGGGTGTCCGCATCGCCCAAGGCAGCCCACAGGTCGAGCAAGGCCACGGGCAGGGTTGGCCAGGGCGCGCCCGTGCCCGGATGGCGGTCGGCATAGCGGTAGCCGGCCTTGTCGCTGGTCCAGCCCAGCGGTCCAAAGGCGCTCATCTTCACGCTCATCGCCTTGCCATAGGCGGTGGCGTAGTTGGCCAGGGGCGCCGCCTCGGCCGCCGCCAGGGCCAGGCGCGTCAGATCGGCCTGGGCCTTGGGGTCCAGACAACCAGGCCATAGGTCGAAACCCGGCAGAACGCTGATCGGTCTATTCATTACGGAGATTTAATGCGCCAGACGCGTTTGAACAGTGTTGGTCTGCGCCCCTCGGCGTTGGAGCCGAACAGTTTTTGCAGTTTCAAGGCCGACAATGCGCAAACTTCTTTCCACAGCGGCCGCCGCCGCGCTCGTTTTCGCCGCCGGTTCGAGCCTGGCCGCGACCCCCGCCTCCAGCAAGCCGGCGCAGATCACCGCCGCCAATGTCACCACCCAGCTGCCGCGCGGTGTCGTGCCGAGCCACTACGACCTGGCCTTCACGCCCGACGCCGACAAGCTGACCTTCACCGCCTCGGTCAAGATCAATATCGACGTGGTGACCCCGAGCAAGGCCATCACCCTGCAGGCCGCCGACCTGGCCTTCGCCAAGGTCGAGCTGGCCGGGGTGGGCGCCGCCAAGGTCACGGTCGACGCCGAGGCCCAGACCGCCACCTTCACCTTCGACAAGGTCATCGCCAAGGGCGCGCACGTCCTGGCCATCGACTATAGCGGCAAGATTTACAAGCAGGCCGCCGGCCTGTTCGCCCTGGACTACGACACCGACCAGGGCAAGAAGCGCGCCCTCTATACCCAGTTCGAGAATTCCGACGCCCGCCGGTTCATTCCCTCGTGGGATGAGCCGTTCTTCAAGGCCACCTATGACGTCCAGGTCATCGTCCCGACCGGCCAGATGGCCATCGGCAACATGCCGATCGCCAAGACCCAGGACCTCGGCGGCGGCAAGTCCAAGGTGACCTTCGCCACCTCGCCCAAGATGTCGACCTATCTGCTGTTCTTCGGCCTGGGCGACTTCGACCGCGCCACCGCCAAGGTCGGCGACGTCGAGATGGGCGTGATCACCAAGAAAGGCGACCTGGCGAAGGCCGACTTCGCCCTCAAGTCCTCGGGCCCGATCCTGCAGTGGTACAACGACTATTTCGGCGCGCCCTATCCGCTGCCGAAGCTGGACCACATCGCCGCCCCCGGCCAGAGCCAGTTCTTCAGCGCCATGGAAAACTGGGGCGCGATCTTCTATTTCGAATACGCCCTGTTGGAAGACCCGGCGATCTCGACCCAGGCCGACCGCCAGGAAATCTACACCACCGTGGCCCACGAGATGGCCCACCAGTGGTTCGGCGACCTGGTCACCATGCAGTGGTGGGACGATCTGTGGCTGAACGAAGGGTTCGCCTCCTGGATGGAAGGCCGGGCTACCGAGCACTTCCACCCCGAATGGAACACGCAGCTGGCTTCGGTCGCCGGGCGTGAGTACGCCATGGGCCTAGACTCCCTGGTCACCACCCACCCGGTCGTCCAGCATGTCGAGACCGTCGACCAGGCCAGCCAGGCCTTTGACGGCATCACCTACCAAAAGGGCGAGGCGGTCATCAGCATGCTCGAGGCCTATGTCGGCCCCGACGCCTGGCGCGATGGCGTACGCCGCTACATCAAGGCCCACGCCCACGGCAACACCACCACCGACGACCTGTGGAAGGAAGTCGAGGCCGCGGCAGGCAAGCCCATCACCGCCATCGCCCACGACTTCACCCTGCAGCCGGGCGTGCCGCTGATCACCGTCGACGCCGGCGCCTGCGCGGCGGGCAAGACCCCTGTGACCCTGACCCAGGGCGAGTTCAGCCGCGACAAGCCGACCAAGACCCCCCTGGCCTGGCGCGTGCCGGTCTCGGCCCAGGTCGTCGGGTCCAGCACGGTGTCCAGGACCCTGGTCGAGGGCGGCAAGGGTTCGCTCAGCGTCGTGGGCTGCGGCCCCGTGGTCGTCAATGCCGGGCAGGCCGGCTATTTCCGCACCCTCTATACGCCCAAGGCCTTCGCCGGCGTCTCGGCCAGCTTCGCCAAATTGCCGGCCATCGACCAGCTAGGCCTGATCTCCGACGCCTGGGCCTTGGGCTTGAACGGCCAGCAGACGGTGACCGACGCCCCGGACCTGGTCATGGCCACCCCCGCCGACGCCGATCCGCAGGTGTGGGGCAAGGTCGCGGGCGTCCTGACCAGCGTCAACAGTATGTACGACAGCGCGCCGGCCGACCGGGCGGCTTTCCGCAAGCTGGCCATAGCCCGTCTGTCACCGGTGTTCGCCCAGGTGGGCTGGATGGCCAAGCCGGGTGAGGCCGGTACGGTCGCCACCCTCCGGCAGACCCTGATCAACTCGCTGAGCACCTTAGGCGATCCCGCGGTGATCGCCGAGGCCAAGCGCCGCTACGCCGCCGACAAGAGCGACCCGACCGCCGTGCCGGGCCCGCTGCGCAAGCCCATCCTGGCCGCCGTGGCCCGCCACGCCGACGCGGCGGCCTGGGACACCCTGCACGCACAGGCCAAGGCCGAGAAGACCCCGCTGATCCGCGACCAGCTGTACACCCAGCTGGCCTCGGCCGAGGACGACGCCCTGGCCGCCAAGGCCCTGGAACTGGCCCTGACCGACGAGCCGGGCGAGACCCTGTCGTCCAACATGATCTCGCGCGTCGCGGGTCTGCACCCCGACCTAGCCTTCGATTTCGCTGTCGCCCACAAGGACGCGGTCAACGGCAAGGTCGACGCGGCCTCGGCGACCAAGTTCATCCCGGGCCTGGCGAGGAATTCGGCCGACCCGGCGATGATCGGCAAGGTCACCGCCTATGCTGCCGCCAACCTGCCGGCCGCCTCCCGTGGCGAGGCTGACAAGTCGGTGGCTTCGATCACCGACCGTATCAAGTCCCGCAAGGCCGCGCTGCCGCAAATCACGGCCTGGGTCGCCAAGCACGGCGGCTGAGCATCGACCTAGAACGCGCGCTCTGAGCGGGTTCAGCGAACGCGAGTTGAGGCTTTCGCGCCTCGTTCTCGCCCTATACGACGGGATGGCCGCGCTTTTTTTGGCGCGGCCTTTTCGCCTGGAGTCGCGATTCCCCTTCTTTCCATGCGGGATTGGGCTTGCAGGCTGGTACCTATCCCCCATATCCGCCTTCGAAGCGGGGTTGACGGGCTCGTCAACTTCGATTGAACGAACGCTTTCCGTTATAGACGTCGGCCTTGGCCGTCGTTTTTGAGCGGCAAGGATTTGGATCAACCGTTAGAACGCGACCAGACGGGGACGGCTCGAGAAAAACCGGGGCGCTTGCCTTAAGGCCCTTGTCACCGCCGTCCGCCATTCAGGAGCTGCAGGTCTCAACATGAGCAAGATTATCGGTATCGACCTTGGCACCACGAATTCGTGCGTGGCCATCATGGACGGCAAGACCCCGAAGGTGATCGAGAACGCCGAAGGCGCTCGCACCACCCCGTCGGTGGTCGGCTTCCTCGAAGACGGCGAGCGCCTCGTTGGCCAACCCGCCAAGCGCCAGGCCGTCACCAACCCGACCAACACCCTTTTCGCGATCAAGCGCCTGATCGGCCGTAACTTCGCCGACCCCGTCGTGGCCAAGGACAAGGCCATGGTCCCCTACGATATCGTCAAGGGCCCGACCGGCGACGCCTGGGTGAAAGCCCATGGCAAGGACTACTCGCCGCAGGAAGTCTCCGCCTTCATCCTGCAGAAGATGAAGGAAGCGGCAGAGAGCCATCTGGGCGAGCCGGTGACCAAGGCCGTGATCACCGTTCCGGCCTATTTCAACGACGCCCAGCGTCAGGCGACCAAGGACGCCGGCAAGATCGCCGGCCTGGAAGTCCTGCGCATCATCAACGAGCCCACCGCGGCGGCCCTGGCCTACGGCCTGGACATGAACGAAGGCAAGAAGATCGCCGTCTATGACCTCGGCGGCGGCACCTTCGACGTCTCGGTCCTGGAAATCGGCGACGGCGTCTTCGAGGTGAAGTCGACCAATGGCGACACCTTCCTGGGCGGCGAGGACTTCGACCTGCGGATCGTCGACTACCTCGCCGACGAGTTCAAGAAGGAGCAGGGCGTCGATCTGCGCAAGGACAAGCTGGCCCTCCAGCGCCTGCGCGAAGAGGCTGAAAAGGCCAAGAAGGAGCTGTCCTCGACGGCTCAGTACGAAGTCAACCTGCCCTTCATCTCGATGAACGCGTCGGGCCCGCTGCACCTGAACATCAAGCTGTCGCGCTCCAAGCTCGAAGCCCTGGTGGAAGACCTGATCGCCCGCACCATCGGTCCGTGCGAACAGGCCCTCAAGGACGCCGGCCTGAAGAAGAGCGACATCGACGAAGTGATCCTGGTCGGCGGCATGAGCCGCATGCCCAAGGTCCAGCAGGCGGTGCAGGACTTCTTCGGCCGCGAGCCGCACAAGGGCGTCAATCCTGACGAAGTGGTCGCCCTGGGCGCCGCCGTTCAGGCCGGCGTCCTGCAAGGCGACGTCAAGGACGTGCTGCTGCTGGACGTGACGCCCCTGACTCTGGGCATCGAAACCCTGGGCGGCGTGTTCACCCCGCTGATCGAGCGCAACACCACCATCCCGACCAAGCGCTCGCAGACCTTCTCGACCGCCGACGACAATCAGTCGGCCGTGACCATCCGGGCGTTCCAAGGCGAGCGTCCGATGGCGGTGGACAACAAGTTCCTGGGTCAGTTCGACCTGCAGGGCATTCCGCCGGCCCCGCGCGGCGTGCCGCAGATCGAGGTGACCTTCGACATCGACGCCAACGGCATCGTCAATGTTCACGCCAAGGACAAGGCGACCAACAAGGAGCACTCGATCCGCATCCAGGCCAATGGCGGCCTCTCAGACGCAGACATCGAGCGCATGGTCCAGGAAGCCGAGGCCAACAAGGCTTCGGACGAGAAGAAGAAGTCGCTGGTCGAAGCCAAGAACCAGGGCGAAGCCGCTCTGCACTCGACCGAAAAGGCCTTCGCCGAACATGGCGACAAGGTCGGCCCGACCGAGAAGTCCGACATCGCGACCGGCATCGCCGAACTGAAGACGGCCCTGGAAGGCGAAGACGCCGAGGTTATCAAGGCCAAGACCCAGGCTCTGCTTCAGGCGTCGATGAAGCTGGGCGAGGCGATGTACGCCGCTCAGCAAGGCAATGGCGAAGGCGATGAAGCCGCCGCCGATGATGGCGTCGTCGACGCCGAATTCGAAGAGGTCGACGACTCCAAGCCGTCGGCGTGACCATGGGTCGCGGGCTGGACCTCCTAAGCGAAGTCCCGCCCGCGACGCCTTTCGGGAACAAGGCTCCTGCCCGCCGCTTGTGGCTGGGCAGGAGCGCTCCCACCTCCCTATTCAACATGGCCTCCTTATTTCACATGGCTGGTGATCGACCCTGATGCGCGACTATTACGAAGTCCTGGGTGTGGCCCGCGGCTGCGATGACGCCGCCCTGAAGGTCGCCTTCCGCAAGATGGCGATGGAGCACCATCCCGACCGCAACGGCGGTTGCGAGGACGCCTCCTCGCGCTTCAAGGAAATCAACGAAGCCTATTCGATCCTGTCGGACGCCCAGAAGCGGGCCGCCTATGACCGCTTCGGCCATGCTGGGGTCAATGGCCAGCAGGGCGGCGGAGGTTTCGGCGGCGGCGACGCCAATGACATCTTCAACGACGTCTTTGGCGACGTGTTCGGCGAGATGTTCGGCGGCGGTCGCCGCCAGGCCAGTAACGGCCCCCAACGCGGCCAGGACCTGCGCTACGACTTGGAGATCTCCCTGGAGCAGGCCTATGCCGGCGCCGAGGTCGAGATCAAGGTTCCCGCCGCCATCACCTGCGAGGTCTGCGACGGCTCGGGCGCCAAGCCCGGCACCAGCCCGACGGTCTGTGGCACCTGCGGCGGCGCCGGCCGCGTGCGGGCCGCTCAAGGTTTCTTCGCGGTCGAACGCGCCTGCCCCCGCTGCGGCGGTTCGGGCCGGCTGGTGCTCGATCCTTGCGTCAACTGCCACGGCCACGGACAGGTGCGCCGCGAGCGCATCCTGTCGGTCCGCGTCCCGGCCGGCGTCGATGACGGCGCCCGGATCCGCCTGGCCGGCGAAGGCGACGCCGGCGCCCGCAGCGGTCCGCGCGGCGACCTCTACCTCTTCCTGTCGGTGATCCCGCACGAACTGTTCGAGCGCGATGGCCTAGACCTGTTGTGCACCGTGCCCGTGCCGATGACCGTGGCCGCCCTCGGCGGTGACATCGAGGCCCCCTGCCTGCTGGGCGGCGAGACCTGCGACGGCAATTGCCGCATCACCGTCAAGGTCCCCGAAGGCGCCCAGACCGGCAAGACCGTCCGCCTCAAGGGCAAGGGCATGCCGTCCTTGCGCAGCCGCCAGCGCGGCGACCTGGTGGTCGAGCTGTTCGTCGAAACCCCAACCCACCTGTCGGCTCGGCAGAAGGAACTGCTCGTCGAGTTGGCCACCCTCAGCAGCGAAAAACAGAACCCCAAGTCCGCTAACTTCGTCGGCAAGGCCAAGCGGTTCTGGGAAGAAGTGACGGGGAGCTAGGGCGCG
>JACMOF010000490.1 GCA_014378155.1 Caulobacter sp.
CTTCGCCCAGGCTGGTCCGGCCTGAGGTCAGGAAATCGGCTCGCCCCGCTCCGGCGCCCCATCCAGCCGCCGACCCACCCGCCGCTCCCAGGCCCAGGCCGCCAGCCAGCAGGTCATGGCCCAGGCCGCGCCCATACTCCAGCCGGCCAGAACGTCGCTGGTCCAGTGGACGCCCAGATAGATCCGCGAGGCGCCAACCAGCAGGCTGACCAGCACTGCGGAGCCGATCGCCATCACCTTGACCCGACGCCTGGTCGAAAACCGCGCCGCCAGGGTGCCCAGGGTCAGGAACACCACGGCCGACAGCATGGCGTGGCCGGACGGATAGCTGGGATTGGAGGCCTCCACCGCGCGGTAGACCAGGTCCGGCCGCTCGCGCAGGAAGGCATATTTCAGCGCCTGGCTGATCTCGACCCCACCGACCGCGCCCGTCAGCAGCACCAGCGCAGCGCTCCAGCGGCGCAGGCTGAGCAGCAGGCCCAGCGCCAGCAGCACGAACAGGCCCAGCACCGTCACCGACCCCAGGGCGGTGATGTCGGCGGCGGCGATATGCAGCCACTTGGGTCCGATCAGGATGTGGGGATCGCCAGCCCGCAAGGCCTGGAGCACGCGCAGGTCGAACACCCGCGTGTCGCCCTCGCCGACCTCTTCGGACAGGCGCAGCGCCGCCAACATGCCCCCGGCCAGCACCAGCAGGGCCAGCACGACGCCCAATTCGCCCTTGGCGGCCTCGATCAGCCGGGCAAGGCTTCGGTGCGGTCGAAGGTCGGACAAGCGCTGCATGGGGAATCTCATGGGCAAGGGAACGCTCCAAACTCGAATCGGCGCCAGCCGAACCCGGCCAAGCCAACATGAACCAATCCTGACTAGCGCCGTTCATCCCAGGTCCAAATCACCTTCGCTAGCGTCGAAGCTGCGAAGAGGAGGTTCGGCGGTGTCGGACCGACACACACTCCAGGAAAGGACCTCACCATGAAGCGTCTGATCATTTCTACCCTGGCCGCCACCCTGCTGGCCGGCACGGCCCTGTCGGGGACCGCCATGGCCGCCGGCCAGCAACGTTACGACGACCATCGCTACGAGCAACGTCACGATGACCGTCACGATAGCCGCTACGACCGTCGCGATGACCGTCGCGATGACCGTCGCGACGAACGTCACGCCTATCGCGAGGGTCGCAAGGACGGCCGCCACGACGCCCGCCGCTGGCAGCGCGGCCAGCGCCTGGACGCCCGCTACCGCGATAACCGCTACTATGTGAGCGACTATCGCCGTCATGGCCTGCGCGCCCCGCCCCGCGGCTATCGCTGGCAGCAGGTGAACGACCGCTTCCTGCTGACGGCCGTCGCCACCGGCCTGATCGCCTCGGTGATCATCGCCAACCACTAAGACCCTCGCGGGTGCGAGCCGAGCACCCCGGATGGCCCCCGCCATCCGGGGTGCTTGCTTTTTTTTGGGCTCTGAAACCGCCTCGCCCCTTCCCCTCCCCCACGTCAAGGCGGTATCGGAAACGCATGCCCGACCTGACCGACGCCCACGCCGCCGATCCCCTGATCACCCTGGCCCCCGACAAGTGGGTCACGCTGCGCGACGCGTTCGGCGTCGACAGCGACATGAAGGTTCCGTACTTCAGCCACAAGGACAGCCACGTCCCGGAGATCGACGCCGCCTACCGGTTCGACCCCCAGACGACCAAGGCCGTCTGCGCGGGCTTCGCCCATGATCGCCGGGTGATGGTCCAGGGCTATCACGGCACCGGCAAGAGCACCCACATCGAGCAGATCGCCGCCCGGCTGAACTGGCCGCTGGTGCGGGTCAATCTCGACAGCCACGTCTCGCGCATCGATCTGGTCGGCAAGGACGCCATCGTCCTGAAGGAAGGCAAGCAGATCACCGAGTTCCGTGAGGGAATTCTGCCCTGGGCCTTGCAGCGCCCGATCGCCTTGGTGTTCGACGAATATGACGCTGGTCGCCCGGATGTAATGTTCGTCATTCAGCGCGTGCTGGAGGCCGGCGGCAAGCTGACCCTGCTCGACCAGAACCGGGTCATCCGCGCCAACCCTTATTTCCGGCTGTTTGCCACGACCAACACTATCGGTCTGGGCGACACCACGGGGCTCTATCACGGCACCCAGCAGATCAACCAGGGCCAGATGGACCGCTGGAGCATCGTCACGACGCTCAACTATCTCGACCACGACGTCGAGGCCGACATCGTTCTGGCCAAGAACCCGTCCTATGACAATCCGGACGGCAAGCGCACCCTGGCCGCCATGGTCCGCGTCGCCGACATGACCCGCAACGCCTTCATGAACGGCGACATCAGCACGGTCATGAGCCCCCGCACCGTCATCACCTGGGCCCAGAACGCCGACATCTTCGACCGCGACATCGGCCTGGCGTTCCGCCTGACCTTCCTCAACAAGTGCGATGAGCTGGAGCGCCCGACCGTGGCCGAGTTCTTCCAGCGGGCGTTCGGGACGGACCTGCCGGAGAGCGCGGCGCGGGTGAAGGTGGCGTGATCTTCTTCTCCCCTTGCGGGAGAAGGATTTTACTTCACCCCAGCCGGCAGCAGCGAGGCCGCGCAGTATTTGAAGCGCTGCTCGCCGGCCTTGCGCCGCAGGACGAAGTTCAGGTTGTTCTCGATCACGATCGTCTGGCGTTCGCTCGTGCGCTTGGCGGGGCCTGACCCGGCGTCGAGACACGACTGATCCAGCTCATAGGCCTTGCCGCGATGGGACAGCACCTTGGCCCGGCAGGCGCGCGTATGAGCCCCGCTGAGGCCCACACCGTCATAGCGGCGCAGAGCGGCGTTGGGCGGTGAGCCGCACGAGGCGCCGGACGCCACGAAGATCCCGTGCTTGAGCGGCAGCACGCCGCCCAGGTCACGCGACGGCTCGATCAACGACTCTGCGAGCGGCGTAGGCGCGTGCGTCACCACCGGAACCGGCGCGGGCGGGGTCACGGCGGCGATCGGCGCGGGCTCCGTCACCGCCACAGGCGGCTGGGCCGGCGGAGCGGTGACGGCCGGCGGCGGAACGACCGCGCAGTTGACACTGACCGCCGAGGCCAGGTCCTCGCCCATCGCCAGGGGCGCCACGGCGCCGCGCGCCAACCCTTGCGTCCACCACTGCAGGCTGTCGCCGACATAGCGCGCGCCACTGGCCGCGCGGCCGCTCTTCAGGATGCGCGAGCGGCCCTGATATTCGACCAGGGCCGTGTCGCGGTCGGGATAGCTGGCCCGCAACGTCTGGCCGTTGTCGCATTGATAGACCAGCACCTCGGCCCCGACCCCGCGGGTCGCCTCTGGCGCGGACCGGGCGGTCGTCGGCTCGGTCTTCGGCGAACAGGCCGCCACGGCGAGCAGGCCGGTCAGCAGCAGGGCGGCGCGCGCGGGAACAGGGATCATGGGAACTCCAGAGCTAGGCTGTAGGTTTCTAAACGCGGCGCAACGGTGAAGGTTCGGAACCCGTCGCAAGACGCCGTCCCGGAACCGTGCTCTCCTTCCCGCCGTTCCCCTGCCCCTAATCCCGCCCCAGACCACGGAGTCCGCCCATGACCGACATCACCTACACCATCGTCGAACACGACGGCGGCTGGGCCTACAAGTTGGGCGACGTGTTCTCCGAGACCTTCCCGACCCACGAGGCGGCCCTGAAAACCGCCCAACGCGTAGCCAGTGAACAACAACTCACCGACGAGAACGATACGGGCATCGTCTACGAGGACGCCAAGGGGCAGTGGCACGAGGAGCTGTCGGCCGGCGACGACCGCCCGACCACCCACGTCGTCGACAAGGCCTAGAGCATTTCCCGACCTGACTGCGTCAGGCCGTGAGCTCTAATCTTTTGTTTTGACGCATTTTTCTTCGCGCGAACCGGAACCACTTCGTTCGAAAAATGCTCTGGGTTGAGAGCGCCAGCCGGATGGCGCGGTCGCGTCA
>JACMOF010000053.1 GCA_014378155.1 Caulobacter sp.
CTCTTGGCGCTGTGTTTCTAACCGAGTTTTCACGCCTCGATTTTGAGGTGAGCCGGACACGTTTAAGCATGTCACACCTCTCGCGAGGCGAAAGCGCTACAGCGTCTTCCATCTGCCGGAGGCCTCGTGGCCGTGACCAGCAATACTCTTGCGTAACAGCTTTCGCTGCTGCCTGAACGCGGAAAACGAGTGTAGAATGGAGAGGAGGGACGTCGGCGCGCTGGAGGCGTTACATGGCTCAGCTCGACCTTTTTCTTTCGCCCAAGCAACCTTGGAACCATCGCAAGCTCATCGGCCCCAAGCCGCCTTTTAAGCCCAAGCATGTTTGGGGGATCAGGCAGCAATTGAAGGCCACGGGGCGTGTTCGTGACCTTACGCTATTCAACTGTGCGGTCGATGCGAAGCTTCGCGGATGCGACTTGGTCAAACTGCGGATTTGCGATGTCGCGCCAGGTGGTTCGCTGCGCGCACGCGCCACGGTCATCCAGCAGAAGACGGGCCAGCAGGTGCCGTTCGAGATCACCGAGCCAACGCGAGACTCCTTGGCGATCTGGTTGCAGCGCCGCGGTCGCCGAGCTGACGACTGGCTCTTCCCAAGTCGGTCCCGGCCTGGCGAGCACATCACGACCCGCCAATATGCTCGGCTTGTAAATCACTGGGTAGCGATGATCGACCTGGAGCCCTGCGCCTACGGCACGCACAGCCTGCGCCGAACGAAGGTGGCGCTGATTTACAAGAAGACGGGCAATCTCCGAGCCTGCCAGCTTCTGCTTGGTCATCGAAAACTTGAAAGCACCGTGCGTTATCTCGGGATCGAGGTGGACGATGCGCTGGAGATGCCAGAGCAGATCGACCTTTGAAGTCACTTCACAGCTTGGATGAGGTCGTCCGTGGGTCGGGCTGTTGCTCTGCCCACTCCTGCGCCCTTCCCAGAAAATACTTTCAGCGCGGCCCGCTGATCTGCGGGGCTGAGATCCTGCGCTTCAAGCTCGGCGGCGAACCGCTCTGCGCGTGGACATCTGGCCAGGCCTGCGATGTGCTCATCTGCTCACGCGCCAAGCGATGTCGGCAGGGTCTGATGAGGTCCAGCGACCCATGGCTTACCCTGTGCGCAGCCCCGAACATATCACCGGGGAAGACGTGGCGTCAGGTGAAACGAACGTCGTGTTCCTGGAGCGATCCCAAGGTCCGCTCCTGGCGCAACTCAGCTGCGCTTTCGTAGGGCGCGGGTGAAAATCTCGCCGCTTTCGACAAAACCCGTGGCGAGACAGAATGTGTGCAGATCCCCGTGCTCGGTCGGCGCGTGAAGCACAAGCTCGCCGCACCCCGCGGAGCGGGCGGCCTGGGAGACTGCCTTGAGAAGCAGGCGGGCGACCCCGTTTCGACGCCGGTCTGGATCGACGAGGAGGGCGGAGATCCACCCCACCTTCAGGTCGGCCGTGAGAACCGAATGCCAATGCACCGCGATGACACCCGACGGCGGACCCCATTCGTCGGCGATGAGCAAGGCCCCAGGTTGGTCCTGCATGGCGCTCAGGCGCGAGGCAAGTTTGTCCCGGGCGATGGTCAGGCCCGCTGTTTTGAGCAGTTCAACCAATCCGTCCACGTCGCCATTGTCGGCGGCTCGAATAGACAGGCCATGGCGGCTCGACATGGCGGTTGCGTCTCCTGGTCGCGCGGGGTTGCGGTCCTGGCCGCTCACGCGCAAGCCATAGAACGCCTGTCTGGCTGTTGGAAGCGCGCCAGGGTTCTGGTTTGGCGGCAACGCCGCGGGCCCACATCGATTTTGTGGAGGTCGTGAGCGGAGGTTTGCCGCTCAGGCGAAGCGCTCGATCAAAAAGCGCGCGCCGAGCTGAAGACCCAGCTCGTCGATGCTGTGGCCCAGACCTGGCGAGACGTGGGATGCGACCTCGAAGTCCAGGCCTTTGAGCTGGACGTCGGCCTGATGCAGGGCTTCGACGGGTAGGACCTCGTCGCGGTCGCCGTGGACCAGAAGGATCGGTGGCTTGGTCACGACCTCGGCGGCCAGGGCGTCGGGGTCGGCCAGCATGCCCGAGAAGCCGATGACGCCGGCCAGGGTCCTGGTCCGGCGCGGTCCGATGTGCAGCGCCATCATCGTGCCTTGGCTGAAGCCGACCAGCGCCAGCTTGTCTTCGCTGAGGCTGTGGGCGGCGAGCTGGGCGTCGATATAGGCGTTCAGGGCTGGGGCCGAGACGCGCACGCCCGCCGCGCGCGCCTGCGGCGCCAGGCTGGTCAGGGGCCACCATTGACGGCCATAGGGCACGCCGTCGCAGGGCTGGGGCGCGTCGGGCGCGAGGAACAGCGTGTCGGGCAGGGCCGAGGCCCAGTGGGGCGCCAGGTCGATGAGGTCCGCGCCGTTAGAGCCGTAGCCATGCAGGAAGATCACCAGCGACTTGGCCGGGCCGCCGGAGGCGGGCGCCGCGCGGGGACCATCGTGCGTGGGGATCTGGGTCATGGTGGTTCCTGATCGGTTTGGCGGCTGGGCGCTCTTTATAGCCGCGTGGATTTCGGCGCGCCTAGACTTGAACAGAGCGTCGTCGGATCGTTTTGCGACCTTCGTCGGCGGCGTGAACCTGCCGATCGCCTGTCTTTGTACGCCACGGTACGACCGGCCGATTTGGCTGTTGAGATCGGCCGGGTCTAGGTCTTCTTACTCGTCCCCGTAAGCAACGGGGACCCGCCGTGGACCTTTCCGAAACCAAAGCCGGACTTGAGCGCAGCCGCCAGATGCTGCGCACCGCCCTGGGCCCCAGGCTGCTGGGGTTGCTGGAGGATCCGGGCGTGGCCGAGGTCATGCTCAATCCCGACGGCCGCGTCTGGATCGACCGCTTCGATGTCGGCCTGGTCGACGCCGGGTTGACCATTGGTGCGGCAGCCGCCGAGCGAATC
>JACMOF010000491.1 GCA_014378155.1 Caulobacter sp.
GGACATCCACCCGATCCACCAGGAAGTCTGCGCCGAACTCACCGAAGAGGAACAGGCCAACCTGGCGACCTACCTGCAGAAGATCCTCAGTGGACTGATCACCGAGCCCGAGTGGAAGCACGAGGTGCTGTCGTACGGCCCCGCGCCTTATGTGGGGGCTTGGGGTAGGGGGTAGGGGGCTAGTCACGCCCCTCCCACTCCGCTGATCCCGACGAACGTCGGGACCCGGGCCGAGTCTGGCGGGTTCACTCTGAGGAGACAGCCCATCTCAGCTTGGGTCCCGACTTTCGTCGGGATGAGCGGAATTTGGGGTAGACGGATGACCCCTAATCCTCGCCCTTCGGCCGCCCCCGCAACGCCTTCACCCCCGCCCGCTTCCCCTTCGTCTCCAGCCGCTTGAGCTTGCTGGAATAGGTCGGCTTGGTCGGTCGCCTCGGCTTCGGCTTCTCCGTCGCCTTGCGGATCAGCTCGACCAGCCGCTCGCGGGCCTCCTGGCGGTTCATTTCCTGGGATCGGCTGCCCTGGGCGAACAGCACCAGCACGCCGTCGAGGGTCGTGCGGCTGCCGCCCAACGCTTCGAGGCGCGTCTTGACGTCCTCGGGCAGGGTCGGGGAATTCCGGACGTCGAACCGCAGCTCGATCGCCGTCGAGGTCTTGTTGACGTGCTGGCCGCCGGGCCCCGAGGCGCGGGCGGCCTTTTCGACGATCTCGTCGTCCTCGATCCGCAGCCAGGACGTGATCTCGATCATTTGACCACGCGCCGCGCCTTGACCACGGCGGTGTCGAGCGCCTGCAGGAACTTGGAGCGGTCGTTAGGGCCAAAGGCCTTGGGGCCGCTGGTGATCTCGCCCATCGAGCGCAGGTGCTCGCCGATCATCCGCGAGGCCAGGGCCGAGCCGATGGTGTCCATGGTGAACAGCCGCCCCGTCGTGCCCAGGGCCTGGCCGCCGGCCTTCAGCACCCGGTCGGCCAGGGGGATGTCGTTGGTGATCACCACGTCGCCGGGGCCGGCCCGCTCGGCGATCCAGTCGTCGGCGATGTCGGGACCCGCGTCGACCACGACCTGCTCGATGGCCGGGGTCAGGGGCGTGCGGATCCAGCTGTTGGAGACCACGAAGGTCTTCAGGCCATAGCGGGCGGCGACCTTGTAGACCTCGTCCTTCACGGGGCAGGCGTCGGCGTCGATATAGAGGATTGTTTTGTCAGGGACGGGGGTCATGACCCGTCTCGTAGCGCCTTCCCCAGCTTGGCGCCAAGCGTGGTGACGGCCTCGACCGCCACGGGCGAGACATGGGTGAAGTTGGCGAAGCCGTGGGCCTGGTTGGCGTAGGTGGTCAGGTCGACCGCGATCCCGGCCGCCTCCAGCTCTTCGGCATAGAGCATGGCGTCGGGCAGGACCGGGTCCAGTCCCGTGCCACAGACCAGGAAGGTGGCCGGGGTGGTTGGGCCGACGGCGTCCAGCAGCGATGGGGCGGCCGCGCCGGCCAGCTGGGCGTTGATATAGGCCACGGCCAGGCGACCGATCAGCCGGGCGTCGCGCAGCAGGGTCTGGCTCCACATAGCATCGTCCAGATGCAGCAGCGGATAGAAGAAGCCCTGGGCGCGCACGGCGCCGGGGCGCCCAGCATTGGCCTCGGCCGCCACGGTGGCCGCCAGATAGGCTCCGGCGCTGTCGCCCGCCACGGCCAGGCGGTTTGGATCGACGCCCAGGTCGGCGGCTTCGCGCAGCAGCCAGGCGAAGGCCGCGCGGGCGTCGTCGATCTGCGACGGGAAGGGGTGTTCGGGCGCCAGGCCATAGCCAGCCGAGATCACCCGCGCGCCCGAGGCGTCGGCCAGGCGATGGCACAGGGCGTCGTGGGTCTCGATGTCGGAGATCACAAAGCCGCCGCCGTGGAAGAACAGGATGGCCGGGCCGGGCGTCGCCGCGCCCATCGGCACGTAAAGCCGCGCGGGGCGCCAGCCGGTGGCGGCGGGATAGTCGAAATTGCGGATCTGAGCCAGGCGCGGCAGCTTGTGATCGCGTCGCGCTGTCGCCAACCGAACGGCCTGCCGGACGCGGTCGAGTCCGAACCGATGAACGCCAGAGACCCGCTCGGCGAAGAGGCTGTGCAGAGGCGCGATCATGGAATTCACTTGCTGGGTGTGCGAGTGAATACTTACATATCCTGAGTTGGGCGTCTAGTGGTCCCGCTTGGCGGGCGCTCGCGGCTGGGTGGATCGATGACGGCTAAGGCCTTGGCGGGGGTTGAGCCTTCAAATTCGCCTACAGCGCGAACAGTCGGTACGGAAAATTCGCTCAGATTTTAAGCACAACATGGTTGCCTGTGTGCTTTGGCGGCGGCCTGGCGATAGCGGTCACGTCGCCGGCAAAAGGCCCGGTCGCCGCCTTGAACCTCGGCGCGGGACCATTAGGTATCCATCCGTGGAGCCGCCTCTGGCCGCTCCTGCCCTTCCTGGGCGTTTCCTCCCTAATGACTGCCCGGCCTTCGCGCCGGGCTTTTTTTTGCCCTTTGGTCAGGCGTTGATCGACGGACGGGAGCGGCGGTCGTAAGCTTGGTCCTCAAGCGTGGAGACCCAGTATGGACAAGGCCGAACTCAAGAGTGTCGTCGAGCGACACAAGCAGGAACAGGACGCCTTGGAGGCGCGGCTGACGGCGATGCGCAACGGCGAACTGCACGTCGGCTCCAGGACCGGCGATGGCGAGACGATCGATGAGACCCACGTCCACATCAGCGAGCTGGAACGCCTGCGCGGCTGGCTGGCCGAAAACGTCGCCCGGTATGAGGCGCTGCTGGGGGCCTAGGAACGGAAGTGGTGCCGGTTACAGGAATCGAACCCGTGACCTTCGGTTTACAAAACCGCTGCTCTACCAGCTGAGCTAAACCGGCCAATCCGCCTTGGCGACGGGGCGTTCTCCATAGCCGCAAGGACGGGGGCCGGGCAATGGCCTTCGGAGAGCGCACAGCCGTCATTGCCGCATCGTTAAACCAAGCTAAGGTGCTCTCAAACAACTGTTCGGGGAGTGGCGGATGCGAGTTCGGTTGATGATGGCGGCGGCCCTGGCCGTCCTGAGCCTGACGGGCGCCCCGACGTGGGGTGTGGCGAACGCGGCCCCTGCGGCGACCCTGGCCACGGCCAGTCCCGAGGCGGAAGGTTTCTCGTCCGAGCGCCTCAAGCACCTGAACGTCCACATGCAGGCGCTGGTCGATGGCGGCCACGTGCCGGGCGCGGTCACGATGGTGGCCCGTCACGGCAAGATCGTCAGCTACGAGGCCTTCGGCAAGAAGGCCTTCGACGGCGCGCCGATGACCAAGGACACGGTCTTCCGGATCTATTCACAGACCAAGCCTGTCACCGGCGTGGCGATGATGATCCTGTTCGAGGAGGGCAAGTGGCGTCTCGATGATCCGGTCACCCAATATGTGCCGGAATTCGCCAACCTGCGGGTCTACAAGAGCCAGAACGCCGACGGGACCTTCGTCACCGAGCCCCTCTCGCGCCCGCCGACCCTGCGCGAGATCATGAGCCACACCGGCGGCCTCGCCTATGGTCTGCGCACGGATCAACCGGTCGAAAAGGCCTACCGCGACAGCGGTCTGCTGGCCTCCAAGACCAGCCAGGCCTTCCTCGACACCCTGGTCAAGCTGCCCCTGGCCAGCCAGCCGGGCACGGAATGGCGCTACAGCGTCTCGGTCGACATCCAGGGCCTGATCATCGAGCGTCTGTCTGGCATGAGCCTGGCCGATTTCATGAAGACCCGGATCTTCGACCCGCTGAAAATGACCGACACCGCCTTCTGGATGCCGCCCGAAAAGGCCGATCGCCTGGCCGCGCTCTATGTGCTCAATCCCAAGACCGGCAAGCTGATCGCCGCCGACAACTTCATGGTGCTGGATGTCACCAAGCCTCCGGCCGTGGCCTCGGGCGGCGGCGGCCTGGTCTCGACCACGGCGGACTATGCGCGCTTCGCCCAGATGCTCCTGAATGGCGGCGAACTGGACGGCAAGAGGATCCTGGCCCCGGGCACGATCAAGCTGATGGCCAGCAATCACCTGTCCGACATCGTGATGGGCGCGCCGGACGCCTCGTTCTCGCCGGCCAAGGGCGTGGGTTTTGGCCTGGACTTCGCGGTGGTCGCCAATCCGGCGCGGGCCGGCACGCTTCAGGGCGAGGGGAGCTACAGCTGGGGAGGCGCGGCCGGGACCTGGTTCTGGATCGATCCGAAGAACGACCTCTTCATGCTGGGCATGATCCACATCCTGGCCAAGGAGTTCGACCCGTCCCTGAAGCATATCGACGATGACGCCGCCACCCTGGTCTACCAGGCCCTGGTCGATCCGGCGAAATAAGCCGCTGGCGCAAGCTGGCTAACAAAAACAAGACTTAGGGAGCGCCCCATGAAGGCCGCCGTCTATTACGAAACCGGTTCGCCGGACGTCTTTCGCTACGAGGACGTCGTCGATCCACCCTGCTATCCCAGCGGCGTGGTGATCCGCGTCGAGGCCGTCAGCATCGAGGGCGGCGACACCCTCAATCGCGGCGGCGGAGCGATGGCTGGTAGCCCGCACATCGTTGGCTACCAAGCGGCCGGCGAGATCATCGAGGTCGGGGCCGAGGTCACGCACCTGAAGGTCGGCCAGAAGGTCGTGACCGTGAACGCCTTCGGCTCGCACGCCGAGCTGCGCAGCGTGCCGGCCCGCAACGCCTGGCCCATCCCCGACGGTTTCGACATCCGGCAGGCTTCGGCCATCCCTGTGCCGTTCGGCACGGCGCACGAGTGCCTGTTCGGGGCCGGACATCTGAAGGCCGGCGAGACCGTGCTGGTCCAGGCCGGGGCCGGAGCGGTCGGTATCGCCGCGATCCAGCTGGCCAAGCGGGCCGGGGCCACGGTGCTGGCCACCGCCTCCAGCGACGGGCGGCTGGAGAAGCTCAAGGCCTTGGGCCTCGACCACGGCATCAATTACAGCCGCGACGACGTGGTCGAGCAGGTGATGAAGCTGACCGGCGGCAAGGGCGTCGATCTGGTGGTCGATCCGGTCGGCGGCTCGACCCTGCAGGGCAGTATCGGGGCGCTGGGCTATCGCGGCCGCATCTCGCTGGTCGGCATGGCCGGGCGCGAGCCGACCAAGGTGGATGTTTCCTCGCTGATGGGCGGCAACCGCTCGCTGACCGGCGTGTTCCTCGGCGCCGAGATCATGACCGACCGCGTCCACGACATGATCCAGCAACTGATCGACGAGGCCGCGCGCGGCGAGCTGCAGGTGGTGATCGACCGCACCTTCCCGCTGTCGGAAGCCGCCGCCGCCCACGCCTATATCGAGAGCCGTCAGGCTGTCGGTCGGGTGCTGCTGATCCCGGAAGCACGCGACAAATGACCAATAGAGTGCTCGCCCACACGGGCGCCAAATATCCGATCGTCCAAGCTCCGATGGGCTGGATCGCACGCTATCCGTTGGCCAGCGCGGTTTCGCGGGCCGGAGGTCTGGGGATCATCGAGACCTCGTCCGGCGAGACCGAAAACTGCAAGGCCGAGATCCGCAAGATGGCTGACAGCGGCCTGCCGTTCGGGGTCAACCTGCCGATCCTGTTTCTCAAGGACGACGCCATGCTGCGCTTCGTCTGCGAGAGCGGGGTGAAGTTCGTCACCACCTCGGCGGGCAGCCCGGCCAAGTTCATCGGACCACTGAAGGAGGCCGGCATCATCGTCTATCACGCCGTGCCGACGGTCGATGCGGCGGTCAAGTGCGCCGAGGCGGGGATCGATGGCCTGGTGGTCGAGGGCGCCGAGGGCGGGGGCTTCAAGAACCCCGAGGAGGTCTCGACCCTGGTGTTGCTGCAGGCCATCCGCGCCCGGGTCGACGTGCCGCTGATCGCCGCCGGCGGCATCTGCGACGGACGCGGCATGGCCGCCGCCTTCGCCCTGGGGGCCGAGGCCGTGCAGATGGGCACCCGCTTCGTCAGCGCCGCCGAGAGCCCGGTGCATGACAATTACAAGGCCGCGATCACCGGGGCAAAGGAGACCGGCACCTGGATCCTCAACAAGAAGGCCAGCCCGTGCATCCGCGCCCTGAAGTCGGAGCGCACCCGTGAGATCCACGACGCCGGCCTGATGCCGCCCGACGCCCTCAAGGGCATTCTGGGCGTCTATTTCGGCGGCGACATGGAGGCGGCGCCCGCCTTGGCCGGCCAGACGGTGGGTCTGATCGACAAAGTGAAACCCGCCGCCCAGATCATCGACGAGACCGTCGCCGAGTTCTTCGAAATCACCCAGCGACTGGGCGCGCTCGCCGCCAGCCGCAGCTTCTGAGAGACACCACCATGATGCAGAACCTGTTTTCCCTGAAGGGCCGCGTGGCCCTGGTCACCGGCGGCTCGCGCGGCATCGGCAAGATGATCGCCGAGGGCTTCCTCACCTACGGCGCCCGCCGCGTCTATGTCTCGGCCCGCAAGGCCGCCGCCTGCGACGCCGCCGCCGAGGAGCTGTCGGCGATCGGCGAATGTATCTCCCTGCCGGCCGACGTCTCGACGCTGGAAGGCATCAACGGCCTGGTGGCGCGGATCGCCGAGCGCGAGGACAAGCTCGATATCCTGGTCAATAACGCCGGCGCCGCCTGGGGCGCACCCTTCGACGAGTTTCCTGAAAGTGGCTGGGACAAGGTCGTCGACCTCAACATGAAGACCCCGTTCTTCCTCACCCAGGCCCTGATTGGCCACCTGCGGGCGGCGGGCAAGGATCATGTAGCCAAGGTGATCAACATCGCCTCGATCGACGGCCAGTCGGTGGCGCATGAGGAGACCTATCCCTACGGCGCGTCCAAGGCTGGCTTGCTGCACATGACCAAGCGCATGGCCTTGCGCCTGGCCCCCGACAACATCGCCGTCAGCTGCATCGCGCCCGGCGCCTTTGCGTCCGACATGAACAAGGTGGCTCGTGACCATTCCGACGCGGTGTCCAAGAGCATCCCGGCCGGCCGCATCGGCACGACTGAGGACATGGCGGGGGCGGCAATCTACCTGGCCTCGCGGGCCGGTGACTATGTGACGGGCTCGGCGGTGACCGTGGACGGCGGGGTCAGCTTCGCGCGGTGATCCGCAGCTGGGGGCAGGCGCATGCGCCTGTCCCCAATCGTCGCTAAGGCTTACCCGGCGCGGGAAAACCCGCCAGCTCGGCGGGTTCGGCGTCGCTGAGCTCAACCCCGGCGTTGCGAGTCCCGCCGCCGCTGAGCGGCTTGGGTGGACGGGCGCCGCGTTCGCGGGCCGACATCAGAGCCCAGCCACCGGGCTTGAGGATCTCCAGCGGCGAGTAGCGGGCCTTGTAGGCCATCTTCTCGCTGCCTGGCACCCAATAGCCGAGATAGACGTAGGGCAAGCTGTTCACGCCCGCCTGGACGATATGGTCCAGGATGATGAACGAGCCCAGGCTGCGCTTGACCTGGGTGGGGTCGTAGAAGCTGTAGACCAGCGACAGGCCGTCGGCGAGCACATCGACCAGCACGCAGGCGATCAGGTCGCCAGGGCCCCGATCCTGAGAGCGCAAACGGTATTCGATAAGGTGGGTGCGAACCGCCGTGTCCTCGACCATGGCCACATAGTCGGGCCAGGTCATCTCGGCCATGCCGCCGTCGGCGTGGCGGGTCAGCAGGTACCGGCGCAGCAGTTCGAACTGTTCGAGCGTCGCCTCGGCCTCAACCAGGTGGCGTTGAAGATCGCTATTGCGGCCCAGGACCTTGCGCTCCGAGCGCGAAAGGACGTATTCGCCGGCCGGTGCGCGGGCCGACTGGCAGGCCCGGCAGGTCTCGCAGGCGGGGCGGTAAGCGATGTTCTGCGAGCGGCGGAAGCCAACCTGGGTCAGGCTGTCATTGACGGTCGGGCCATCGGACAGCGGCAGGTGGGCGAAGACTTTCCGTTCCTCGCGGCCCGGCAGATACGGGCACGGCGTGGGCGCCGTCAGGAAGAAGCGCAGCTGTCGCGTGGGGAAATGCTGCGTCACGGAAAGCGCCTGTTCCTCTAGGGAGCCCGGTTGGGGGCTGATAAGCGATTAGGCGGTATCTGTGAGGCTTGCGCAAGCTGCGCCGCAGCCAAGAGCGGCTTAGCGCCACAGGTCTGGTCAGAGGCCATCGGGAAGCACTGGCTTTTCGCGCAGAAGCACGATGGACATACGTCGGTTGCCCGCCAGAGTGGGGTCGTCCGCATATAGCGGCTCGGAATTGGCCTTGCCCGACACTTGGTAGATGCGGTCTTCGTCGACGCCCACGCTGCGCAGCACCTGGCGCGAGGCGTCGGCGCGTTCTGCCGACAGGGACCAGTCGCTGTCGGCGCGCTTGCCGTCCGGGCTGGCGCTGGTGTGCCCCGAGATGGTGATGCGGTTGGGCAGTTGGTTGATCACCTTGGCCACGGCGCGCAGCAGGATCCGGGCCCGGTCGTTAGGTTCGCGCGAGTTCTCCTTGAACATCGAGCGGCCGTCCTGGTCGATCAGTTGGATGCGCAGGCCCTCGGGGGTCTGGTCGATCATGATCTGCTTCGACAGCTCGGCCAGCTCCGGCATGTCCTGCAGCGACTGGCGCAGCGATTGGGCGGCCGAGGCGAAACTGTCCTGCTCCTTCTTGGCCAGGGCGTCACGCAGGGCTTGCTCGCTGGCCGAGTCGAGGCTGGCGGCAGTCGAGCTCTGGCCGTCCTTGGTGGTTTCGGTCGGGGCCTCGGGGGCCATCTGCTGGATCACCGACATCTTGCCGTCGGCCTTGGCGCCGTCGTCGCCCAGCGAGGTGCCGCCCAGAATGCCGCCCGAGCCGCTGGTGCTGGACGAGATCGAGGCCGGCGCGAAATAGTCGGCGATGCCTGCCTTCTGTTCGGGGCTGGTGGTGTTGAGCAGCCACATCAGCAGGAAGAAGGCCATCATCGCGGTCACGAAGTCGGCATAGGCGACCTTCCAGGCGCCGCCGTGGTGACCCCCACCGACGACCTTCTTGACCTTCTTGATGATGATCGGCTGTTCGCCGCTGACCGCCATGGTGCTTAAGCCTGCTTAACCCAGTTCGATGGAACCTGAGGCCTGGACGTTAAAATGGCGTTGCGATCAGGGCCGGGAAGGGCGATGTCGGACCCGCTTTCACAGGGAGTTGGCGGCATGAAAACGGCGTTTATCGGTCTGGGCGTGATGGGCTACCCGATGGCGGGCCACCTGAAGACCGCCGGCCACGAGGTTTCCGTCTTCAATCGCAGCCCCGACAAGGCCCGTCGCTGGGCCGCCGAGCACTGCGGCGCGGCCTTTGAGACCGTCGAGGAAGCTGTCGGAGGCTGCGAGCTGGTGGTGCTGTGCGTGGGCAATGACGACGACGTCCGCAGCGTTGCGGCGAGGGTGCTTCCGGCGATGGGCGAGGCGGGCGTGATCGTCGACCACACCACCACCTCGGCCGTCGTTGCGCGCGAGATGGCCGAACTGGCGGGCCAGAGCGGCCGGTTCTTCATCGACGCGCCGGTCTCGGGCGGACAGGTCGGCGCGGTGAACGGTCAGCTGACGATCATGGCGGGCGGCGACGCCGCCGCCTTCGCGCGGATCGAGCCGGTCATCGACGCCTATGCCAAGGCCATCCGGCGGATGGGCGAGGTCGGCACGGGCCAACTGACCAAGATGTGCAACCAGATCGCCATCGCCAGCCTGGTTCAGGGCGTCGCCGAGGCCCTGCACTTCGCCAAGCGCGCCGGCCTGCCGACCGATGACGTGCTGGCCGCGATCTCCAAGGGCGCGGCCCAATCCTGGCAGATGGAAAACCGTTGGGCGACGATGGCGGAGGGCAAGTTCGACTTCGGCTTCGCCGTCGACTGGATGCGCAAGGATCTCGGCATCGCCTTGGACGAGGCGGCCCGCAACGGCGCGCGCTTGGAGTCCACGGCGATGGTCGATACCTTCTACAGTGAGGTTCAGGCCTCGGGCGGAAATCGCTGGGATACGTCCAGCCTCGTGGCCCGGTTGGAGAAGTAGATCATGCGCAAGCTTGCGACTGCTCTGGCGGCCTGCGCCGCGTTCCTGGCCTCCGCCGCCATTGTAGCGCCTGCTTGGGCCGCGCCCGCCATCGCGCCCAAGGAAGGCAACTTCGTGGTGCGGGACTTCAAGTTCCGTTCTGGCGAGACCCTGCCGGAGTTGAGGCTGCACTACACCACCTTCGGCGAGCCCAAGCGCGACGCCGCCGGCCATGTGACCAATGCGGTCATGGTGCTGCATGGCACCGGCGGCACGGGCAAACAGTTCCTCAATCCGGCGTTCGCCGACACGCTTATGGCGCCTGGCGGCCTGCTGGATCCGGCCGAGTACTATGTGATCCTGCCGGATGGCATCGGCCACGGCCAGTCGTCCAAGCCCAGCGACGGCCTGCGCGCCAAGTTTCCCAAGTACGACTATGACGACATGGTCCTGGCGCAGTATCTGTTGCTGACCCAGGGGCTAAAGGTCGATCACCTGCGGCTCCTGCTTGGGACCTCCATGGGCTGCATGCATGGCTTCGTCTGGGGCGAGACCTACCCTGACTTCGCCGACGCCCTGGCTCCGTTCGCCTGTCTGCCCAACGAAATCGCCGGCCGCAACCGGATCTGGCGCAAGCTGTTGATCGACGCCGTCACCCAGGACCCGGCCTGGAAGGGCGGCGACTATGTGCAAGAGCCCAGGGAAGGCCTGCGCACCGCCCTGGGCCTGCTGATCGTGGCCGGCCTCGCGCCATTGCCGACCCAGATCGCTCAGCCGACCCGTGACGCCGCCGACAAGTTCGTCGACGACTATTTCGCCGCTCGCCTGTCGGCGCTGGACGCCAACGACCTGATCTACCAAGTGGCCGCGTCGCGGAACTACAACCCGTCGCCAAAGCTGGAGTCGATCACCCAGCCGGTGCTGTGGATCAATTCGGCCGACGACTTCATCAACCCGCCGGAACTGGGCATCGCCGAGGTCCAGGCCAAGCGGCTGAAGCATGGGACGTTCGTGCTGCTGCCAGCGTCCGAGAAGACGCGCGGCCATGGCAGCCACACAGTTGCGGCGCTGTGGAAGGACCGGTTGGCGGCGTTGATGAAGGCGACTGAGCGGTAGCCATAAATCCTCCCTGAGGGAAGGATTTGCTACTCCGCCGCCCCCTTCAGCACGGGCGACTGTCGCCAAGGTCGGCGTGGATCGAAGCTTTTGCGCGGCCGGGCGCCTCGGAACGATCCAGGACGCCCGCCGCGGTGGGCGACTACCGCCCCTCGACCCAGAGGCTCAAGGGCTGCTTCTCCTCGTGGCGCACCAGGATGGCGTAGCCGACCGCGAACACCGCGATCCCTACGGCGACCGCCCCCAGGAAGCCGCCCGGCGTGGCGAAACACACGGTCAGGGCCGAGATGACCGTGGCCAATCCCAGCATGCACCATCGCAGCAGGATGCTGAATCCGTGATAGGTCTGCTCGTGGGCCAGCAGGTCGGGTTTTCCGGCGTCGTTGAAGTCGGCGTCCATCGCGTTACCTCCATGGGCACGGTCTCGGGCCGTCGTACGCGGCCTCGGGCCGAACACTGGACCCGAGACTACGCCTGTTTTGGCTCGCGCGCGAGGGCGCCCAGCGGCGGCCCGAACTCAGCCCAGCTTCTCGGCCGCCCATGGCGCGAAATAGCTGATGATGCCCGCGGCGCCGGCCCGCTTGAAAGCGGTCAGGCTCTCGAGGATGGCCCGCTCCTCGTCGATCCAGCCGTTCATGCCGGCGGCCTTGATCATCGCGTATTCGCCCGACACCTGGAAGGCGTAGGTGGGCATGCGGAATTCCTCGACCAGGCGGCGCAGGATGTCGAGATAGGGCATGCCCGGCTTGACCATAATCATGTCGGCCCCTTCGGCGATGTCGAGGGCCACCTCGCGGATCGCCTCCTCGGTGTTGGCCGGGTCCATCTGGTAGGTCTTCTTATCGCCCAATCCTTGACCATTGGGGCCGGACGACAGCTTGGCCGAGCCGATGGCGTCGCGGTAGGGGCCGTAGAAGGCCGAGGCGTATTTGGCGGCGTAGGACATGATCATGGTGTCCTGGAAACCCGCGCCCTCCAGGGCCGCGCGCAGGGCGCCGACCCGGCCGTCCATCATGTCGGAGGGGGCCAGGATGTCGGCCCCCGCTTCAGCCTGCATAAGCCCCTGTTCGATCAGCCGCTCGATGGTGGGATCGTTGAGGATGCGCCCGCCCTCGACCACGCCGTCGTGGCCGTGGTCGGTGAAGGGGTCGAGCGCCACGTCGCACATGATGCCGACCTCGGGGGCGGCGTCCTTCATGGCCTTGACGGCGCGGGGGATGACGCCGTCGGGATCGGCGGCGATCGAACCCGTTGCGTCCTTCCGCGAGCCGTCGATGTGCGGAAAGATGGCGATGGCGGGAATGCCGAGGTCACGGGCTCGCACGGCGGCCTTGGCGGCGTCCTTGACCGACAGGCGTTCGACTCCCGGCATCGAGGCCACGGGGATGGTCCCTTCGCCCTCATGCAC
>JACMOF010000492.1 GCA_014378155.1 Caulobacter sp.
GATGTTCTTCTGGATCTCGCTGGAGCCCGCATAGATCGTGGTCTTGCGGTAGCTGAAATAGGACGGCGCGATCGGGGCCGCGTAATCCGGTCCGGCCCGGCCCTCGTTGGTCGGGGCCCAGGTGTCGCGCACGAACGGCGCTGCATAGGTTCCGACTGCCTCCAGGGCCAATTCTGTGATCGCCTGCTGGGTCTCTGATCCCGCCAGCTTCAGCATCGACGAGGCCGGCCCCACCGCCTTGCCCGCAGAACGGCCGGAGAAGATTCGCAGCTCGGTGGCGTTCAGCGACTCCACCGCGATCTCCAGCTCGGCGATCTTCAAGCGGAAGTCCGGGTCCTCGATCAGCGCCCCGCCGTCGTCGGCGCGCTCCAGGGCGGCGATCTTCTTCACCTTTCGCAACATGTGCATCAGGCCGGGCGCATAGGCGTTGCCGCGCTCGAACTCGAGCAGATACTTGGCGTAGGTCCAGCCCTTGTTCTCCTCGCCGATCCGGTTGCCCACGGGCACGCGAACATTGTCGAAGAACACCTGGTTGATCTCCTGTTCGCCCTCGGCCGGACCATCCAGGGTGGGCAGGGCCTTCACCTGGATGCCGGGCAGGGTCATCGGCAGCAGCAGGAAGCTGATCCCCTCCTGCGGCTTGCCCTGCGTCGAGGTGCGCACCAGGCAGAACATCCAGTCGGCCCACTGAGCTTGGGTGGTCCAGATTTTTGAGCCGTTCAGGACATAGTCGTCGCCATCCCGGACGGCGCTCATCTTCAGCGAGGCGAGGTCCGACCCCGCGCCCGGCTCCGAATAGCCCTGGCACCACCAGATGTCGGACGACAGGATCGGCGGCAGGTGCTGGGCCTTCTGTTCTGGCGTGCCGAACGCCATGATCACCGGCGCGCACATCTTCAGCCCCATGGGCGAAGGGTTTGGTGTTCCGGCCAGCGACATCTCCATGTTGAAGATGTAGCGCTGCGAGGGCGTGAAGCCCGTCCCGCCCAGCTCAACTGGCCAATCCGGCGCGGCCCAGCCGCGCTCGAACAGCTTCTTCTGCCATTTCACCTGGCCGGCCTTGTCGAGATAGCCGTTCTTCGACTGGGCCATCTTGTGGCGCAGGCCGTCATCGAAAGCCTTGGCGATCCAGTCGCGGACGTCATTCTGGAAGGTCAGATCCTCGGCGGAGAAGGCGAGATCCACGGCCGCTACTCCACCGCATCCAGATAGTCGATCTCGGGACGACCGGCCATGAACGGTCCCATCGCCGCGCCGGCGGCCTTGAAATAGTCGCTGCCGCCGTGGGCCTTAAGCGCGTCTTCCGAGGCATAGAGTTCCAGCACTTTGTAGACTGCAGGCTCCGTCCGGCTCTTGACGAGCTGGTAGGCCAGGCAACCGGGCTCGTTGGCCTTCACCTTGTTTTGGAGGTCGAGAAAGACTTTTTCGAAATCGGCGGCCTTGTCCGGCTGCACTTTGAGAATTGCTATGACGCCTATCATGTTCGTCTCCGAGGCCTTGGCGGCTAAACGCTTGTTTGAAGCCAGTGTCGGGCAGAGTGGCGTAGAGGGCAAGGGGGCACGCGCTTGACAACCATGGCGAGCGCCGCGCCACATGCGGCGTCCAGGGGATCGCATGGAGCCGACGCGTCGAGACCACCTCCGCGCCGCCTTGGCGCTCGCCGCTTCGCGGTTGCTCGCCCAGCTAACGCGGCTGACGTGCTGGCGGCTTTGGTCGGAGCCTAGTCAGGCACGGTGCTGGGACCGTCCGGCCTGGTCCACATCAACCTCGGCGATCTGCTGACCTATCTGAAGGCCCATCGCGACCGCCCGACCGGCTTCCTGACCGAGGCGTCGTGGCGAACGCTGCAGACCCCTCCGTTCGGCGGCTATTCGGCGTTAGGCTGGGGCGTCGACACCCCCTGTAACCTGAGTCATGTCGGTTCGAACGGTCTGTGGTGGACCCAGGCCTTCATAGACAGGCCGGCGGGAATGGCGTTCGCGGGCGTTCAGAACGCGGTGACGTCCGAGGCGAAGTCAGTCATGCGGCAGCCGCAGGGCGCGGCGAAGCTCAGTCGAAATCCGGGGTAGCGGGAGAAAACTTACCGTCGCTCGTTCCAACCGTAGGCCACCCACGAATGGCCGCCCATGTGGCGGGCCTCGATCAGGCCAGGATCGCCGGCGGGCGCGGGCGTGGCGGTGGAACGACCGCGAAGGGCGAAGGCGGCCAAGCCCAGCAAGGCGGTGGCCATGAAGCCAATGACCACCAGGGTGGCGGCGAACACAACGGCGATGACGGCGGC
>JACMOF010000493.1 GCA_014378155.1 Caulobacter sp.
GGGCGGATCGCCGGCTTGGCGAGGGGGGTGGTCATAGCGATGTCTCCCATCCTTACAGATGGACAGCGCCCCGTTGGGGGGGCGTGGCCCGCCGGCGAAAGACCGCGTTTCGCTGGCAAAGGCAAGGAGAGATTTTGCCGCATTAACGCCCCAGGGGGCGTTAATGGAATTATTTTGCCTGCGCGCGCCGACGACGGCGCCAGGCCAGCAGCGACCCGACCAGCAGGCAGCCGAGCACACCGAGGCTGACGAAATTATTTACCATGGCGTAGAGTTGATCATAAGCCTTGCCGGCCACGAGATAGTAAGCGTGAAGGCTGAACTGTACGGCCTGTAGCAGAACGGCCACGCCTAACCAAGTCATCGTGTGGCGCAGTGCCAGGATCAGCAGCCCTGTACCAAACACGCCATCGACCAGCAGGTAACTAAGCTTCTGGATTGCCTTGTCGGGGATCAGCCCAATAAGGGTTATGACTAGGGACGTGATCAACACCAAGATCGCGACTTGCCGCTCGGCCTTGCCACCCAGGCGCCAAGCCAACAGGCCGACGCCTAGAATCAGCATCCATCCGAAAAGGATCAGGAACTCTAGGTGCATGACTTGGGCCTCTAACCCAAATTAGAGGCCCAAGGTATTAAACTATTTGCAATGTTGGCTAGCTGGCGGCGCGCATCTCACGGACGAGCGAGCCTTCCTTGCCGATCACGCCGGCCAGCTTGGTGCGGACGCCGACGCGTTGGCGCACTTCGTCCAGTTCGGCGTGGGCCTCGACCACCGCTGTGCGGGCGGTGCTGAGCGCCGCGACCGCGTCGGCGAACTTGGCGCTGACGCCGTTGCCGACGGTCGCCGAGAGACCGAGGTCCTTACGGGCCTGGATCAATTCCGCCATCATTTCAATGGTTTCGACCATGGCTGCGTCCACGGCCGCTTCAGTAGCGAACAGCTTGCTCGCCACGCGTTGAGCAACAAAAGCCTTTTCCATGACCCATCTCCTTAATGAAACACTAAGAAACGAGGTAAACGTAAAGTTAAAACGAATGCAAATGGAAATGCGCGTTAGCGTTGTTTTGTCGTGCGCTATCCGGTGTTTGGAAGCGAAGCGTTAGGAAGATTGGCTCAAGCTGTTCACCAGGATTTCTCCTGGGACGGGAAATGATCGACGATAGCCGCAGCTCTGGAGCCGCGACCCATGCGCCCTTGCAGGCGCGGATCGCCACCGTAGCGCTGACCACGACAGTGGTCGCGCTGTTGGCGGCATGCCTGTGCTTCATGCTGCAGCAGTGGAGCGTCGCCCGTCAGGAATCCAAAGCCAATCACGAAATTTTGGCCCAGATGGTTGCGGCCGGAGCCGCCGCGCCGATGGCCGATGGCAACACCGTCGGCGCCTATCGCGCCCTGGAAGCGGTGGCTAAGGCCCCCAATGTCGCGGCCGTGCGCATGACCGACATGCAGGGCCAAGTGGTCGCGCAAATCGGCGCATTCGAGGGTCTGGACGTCGACACCCTTACCCGCCCGATCATGCTCGGCTCGCGGCAGGTCGGAACCCTGGCCCTGATCGCCCGCCGCCCCAGCCTGGTGGATATCCTGGCCCGCGACCTGGCCCTCACCGGCACGCTGTTCTTCGGCTCGGCCGGCCTGGCGATCCTGCTGGCCAACGGCCTGGCGCGTCGCATGACCAAGCCGATGGAGCGCCTGTCGCAAGCCATGCGCGAAGTCGCCGCCGACGGCCGCTTCAAGCCGGTCGTGCAGGCGGCCGACGACGAGGTCTTCCACAGCCTGACCGACAGCTTCAACCATCTGGTCTCGCGGCTCGAGGCCAATGACCACGACCTGCGCGGGGCCATGGCCGAACTGGTCAAGGCGCGCGATGACGCCAACGCCGCCAATGTCCTGAAGTCGCACTTCCTGGCCAATATGAGCCACGAGATTCGCACCCCGCTGAACGGCGTGCTGGCGATGACCGAGGTCATGGCCATGGGGGAGCTGAACGCCCAGCAGCGCGAACGCCTGTCGGTGATCCGCGAATCGGGCGGCCTGCTGCTGTCGGTGCTGAACGACGTGCTGGACCTCTCCAAGATCGAAGCCGGTCGCCTGGACCTGGTGGAACGCGACTTCGACCTGGCGGCCCTGGCCCTGTCGATGCGAGAATCCTACGCCGCTCTGGCGCGCGAGAAGAGCCTGGAGTTCGGCGTCTTCGTCGCCCCCGAGGCCCTGGGCGCGTGGCGCGGCGACGCCGATCGCCTGCGGCAAATCCTCGGCAACCTGGTCTCCAACGCCCTGAAGTTCACGCTCGAGGGTTCGGTTTCGGTCCGCTTCGCTTCGGCGGACGACGGTTCGGGCCTGCGCGTCGACGTGGTCGACACCGGTATCGGCATCGCCGCCGAGACCCTGCCGCGCCTGTTCGACAAGTTCGTGCAGGCCGACAGCTCGACAACTCGCCGGTTCGGCGGTTCGGGCCTGGGCCTGTCGATCTGCAACGAGCTGGCAGCGCTGATGGGCGGCGGCGTGCATGTGCAGAGCCGCGAAGGCCAAGGCTCGACCTTCACCGTCGTGGTCGCCATGCCCCGCGGCGAGGCCCGCATCGCTCCGCCCGTCGAGCCGGCGGCGCCGCCGATCGAGTCCGAGCGCCGGCTGCGGGTGCTGGCCGCCGACGATAATCCGACCAATCAGAAGGTCATCGCCGCCGTCCTGGCCCCGCTGGGCGCCGAGGTCGAGATCGTCGCCGATGGCGCGGCTTGCGTCGAGGCCTGGAAGCGTGGCGGCCACGACATCGTGCTGATGGATATCCACATGCCGGTGATGGACGGCGTCGAGGCCGCCCGCACCATCCGCAGCCTGGAAATCAGCGAAGGCCGCAAGCGTACACCGATCGTGGCGGTCACCGCCAACGCCCTGGTCCATCAAGTCGAGGGCTATATGGCCGCTGGCATGGACGGCCACGTGGCCAAGCCCATCGAGGTGACCAAGCTCTACGACGCCATCGAAACCGCCGTGGCGGCGTCCCGCAAGGATGGTTCAAAGGTGGCCGCGGCCTGATGACGAACCTGAACGCAACATAACGAGCGGCTCAGAACGGCTTCAGGCTGGTTGTGGTTTCTTGAGATCAACGTCGTCCCGTTGGGCGCCGGACAATCTATAAGAGGAACCGTACGATGAAAAAGATCCTGCTTTCGATCGCCGCGGTCTCGGCCGTCGCCGCCGCCACCGTTCCCGCCGCCGCCATGGCCCAATCCTATCGTCACGATGATCGGGGCGATCGTTATGACGATCGACGCGGCCCCGAGGATCGCGGCGGCTGGAACACCGGCCGTGACCGGGTCGCACGGCTCGATCAGCGCATCGACATCGGCATCCGCAACGGCAGCCTGACCCGCAACGAAGCCTATCGCCTGAAGGGCGAGCTGCGTCAGACCGCCCGCTTGGAATACCGCTATCGCTCGGACGGCCTGAACGGCTGGGAGCGCGCCGACCTGGATCGTCGCTTCGACCGTATCGGCGCCCAGATCCGCTACGAGCGTCACGACCAGGACCGGGACCGCGATTATGGCTACGGCAACGGTTATGGCCGCGGTCATGACGACGGTCCGCGCCGCTACTAGAGCATTTCCCGACCTGACTGCGTCAGGCCGTGAGCTCTAATCTTTTGTTTTGACGCATTTTTCTTCACGCGAACCGGAACCACTTCGCTCGAAAATGCTCTAGCCTCGCCTTGGCTAGGCCCTAACCGAGCGCTGGCCCTGCCCTCAGCCGGCTGTCGACCATCGTGAAACCGCGGCCACGCAACAGAACGCGTGCGCCGCGGTTTTCGCATTCCAGGTCGCCGCCCCGGCCAGGATAGGCTTGGTGATAGCGCAGGATCCGCCGGCCCAGGCGGTCGCTGAACAGCGGCGCCAGGATGCAGTGGGCCGAGCCGGTGGTCGGGTCCTCGGGGATGCCGCAGCCCGGGGCGAAGAACCGGCTGACCACGTCATAGGGCCGCCCCGCATCGGCCAGGGCCGCGACGATCACCTGGCCTGGACCACCTGAGGCCAGCTCGCCGCCGATCTTGTTCAGGGCCGCCAGATCCGGCGCCAAGCCCCGCACCGTCGCCTCGTCGGCCATCACCGCCAGCAGATAGCCGGCGGCCAGGGTCTCGCCCGGCGCCGCGCCCAGGGCTTCCGCCAGGCCCGCCGGGATCTCGACGGGCCTTGGCGGGTCGGCGGGAAAGTCCATCTCAAGTCCGTCGCCGTCGCGCCGAACCGTCAGCGGGCCAGCCAGGGTCTCGAAGGTCAGCAACGGCGCCTCGACGTTCATCTCGGAAAACAGGGCGTGGGCCGAGGCCAGGGTGGCGTGGCCGCAGAGCGGAACCTCGACCGTCGGCGTGAACCAGCGCAGGCCAAACCGCGCCGGATCGTCGGTCTTCAGCAGAAAGGCGGTTTCGGCCTGGTTGTTCTCGGCCGCCAGGGTCTGCATCCAGCCGGTGTCGGGCCAGGCGTCCAGCGGCTCAACCACACAGGCCGGATTGCCCTTGAACGGGCCCGAGGCGAAGGCGTCGATGGTCCACTGGCGCATGGCGGAGCTCCTGTTTCGCGAGGCCTAGCGAGCCCCCCGCCCTTGATCAATACGAACATTGTCACGCGGGACAATGTTCGTGGATGCTGATGGGGATAGGCGCATGCGCCTGTCCCTAGCCTTGCCTAGGCCCCCTCCACCGTGATCTCCGGCCAGCGCCCCTTGGCCGAGCCGGTCGTGCGCTCCCAGCCGCCCGCGCTCTTCACCCGCAGCGGATTGGCCCGCAGGCGCATCGCGAAC
>JACMOF010000494.1 GCA_014378155.1 Caulobacter sp.
GTTCGGGCGACGTGACGGTCAACCTGCCGGGCGGCCTCAACGGCGGGGTGACGATGCAGTATGTCGGCCACAGCTTCGACAACGCCAGCAACAGCCGGCGGCTGAAGAGTTACGTGCTGGCCGAGGTGCGTCTGTCGTATCCGATCAATGACATCTTCGAGGTCTACGGCCGGGTCGAGAACCTGTTCAATCAGAAATACGAGACGCTTTATCGCTATGGGACCCTGGGGCGCGGCGCCTTCGCCGGCGTGCGAGCCCGGTTCTAGCCATGGCGACGCCGGCGGCCCTGTTGGGTCACGGCGGGCAGCTGGGCGCGGCGCGGACGGTCTTTCCGGCCGCGCCGACGCCCTGGCTGGACCTGTCGACGGGAATAAACCCCTGGCCCTATCCCATGCCGAACCTTGGGCCGGAAGCCTACTCGCGCCTGCCCGATCCGGAGACCTTGCGGTCCCTGGAGCGCGCAGCGGCCTCGGCGTTCGGCGTCGATGATCCGGCCCGGATCGTGGCGGCGGCCGGCAGCGAGGCTTTGATACGCCTCCTGCCGCGTCTGCTGCCAGCCCGGAGGATCGCCGTCTCTGCCCAGACCTATGGCGGGCACGCCCAGGCATGGCGGTTGGCGGACGCGGACCTGACGGATGAAGCAGACCCGTCGGCCCATCTGCGGGTGCTGGTCAATCCGAACAACCCGGATGGCCGCGTCCTGCCGCTCGCGCAGGTTCTCGCCCTGACCGACGGCCTGATGATCGTCGACGAGGCCTTCGCAGACACTTCCCCCGCTTCGTCTGTCGCGGCGTCAGCGGGTGCGCCTGGCCATGAGCAGTTGATCGTCCTGCGGTCGTTCGGCAAGTTCTATGGCCTGGCCGGCGTGCGGCTGGGTTTCCTCGTTGCCGAGCCTCGTCTCGCCGCGCGCGTCCGCCAGGCGCTGGGCGATTGGCCTGTGTCGGGGCCGGCGCTCGCCGTGGGGCTGGCGGCCTATGCCGACCCCGCCTGGGCCGCGCAAACCCGGGCTCGCCTCGCCGTAGACGCCGCTCGCCTCGACGCCCTGCTGATCACAGCCCGGTTCGAGATCGTGGGCGGAACCGCGCTGTTCCGACTAGCCCGCGCCGCCGACGCGCCACGCCGTTTCGAGGCCCTGGCCCGCGCTGGAATCCTGACCCGACCCTTTCCCTGGGATGAGACGCTGATCCGCTTTGGCCTGCCTGGCCCGCAAGCCGACTGGCTCCGTCTGGCCCAAGCCCTGGAGACTTTCCGATGAGCGAAGATCTCAACGCCAAGCATGCCGAGGTCATGCGCGCCCTCAAGGCCGAGCGCGAGGCGATGATGGAGACCAAGACCCTCGAAAAGGGCCTGCTACTGGTTCACACCGGCGACGGCAAGGGCAAGTCCTCGGCGGGCTTCGGCATGGTGGCGCGCCACCTCGGCTGGGGCCTCCAGGTCGGGGTCGTCCAGTATATCAAGGGAAAGTGGAAGACCGGCGAGCGCCTGTTTTTCAAGAAGTTTCCCGACCAGGTCCGCTACGAGGTCATGGGCGAGGGCTTCACCTGGGACACCCAGGACCGCGCGCGCGACGTCGCCGCCGCCCAGGCCGCCTGGCTTGTTTCCCAAGAAATGATCGCCGATCCCAAGCTCGACTTCGTGCTGCTGGACGAGATCAACATCGCCCTGCGCTACGACTATCTCGACATCGACGAGGTGGTGGCGGCCTTGAAGGCCCGTCCCAACGACAAGCACGTGTGCCTGACCGGCCGCAACGCCAAACCGCAACTGATTGAGATCGCCGACCTGGTCACCGAGATGACCTTGGTCAAGCATCCGTTCGAGCAGGGCTTCAAGGCCCAGCGCGGGGTCGAGTTTTGACCGGCCTGACCCGAAGAGCCGCCGTCGGCGCCGGCCTGGCCGTCGGGCTGACGGCCAGCGCGCGCGCCCTGCCGCGCGTCGTCTCGCTCAATCCCTGCACCGACGCGGTGCTGGTCAATGTCGCCGACCGAAGCCAGATTCTGGCGCTCAGCCACTATGCCCGCGACGGCCGGCAGTCGCCGATCGCCGCAGTCGCCCGAACCTATCCAATGACCTACGAGAGCGCCGAGGAGGTGATCGCCCTGCGGCCCGACGTGGTGCTGACTGCGGCCCACTCCTCGCCCGCCACCCGCGCGGCGCTGAAACGGCTGGGCGTGCGCACCGAGCTCTTCAAGGTGCCCAACAGCTGGGTGGAGAACCAGGCTCAGATCCGCCGGATCGCGCAGGCGGTTGGGCACCCCCAGCGCGGCGAGACGCTGATCGCCCGGGTCGAGGCGGCGATGGCCCTGGGCGCGCCGCGTCCTGGGACCCGGCCGATCACCGCCCTGGTCTTCCAGCCGAACGGCTTCGCCGCAGGCCACGGCACGCTGGTCGACGAGATGATGCGCCGCGCCGGCTTCGTGAACGTCGCCGAGCGCTATGGCCTGAAGAAGTGGGGCAATGTCTCGCTTGAGCGACTGCTCGACGATCCGCCCGAGGTGCTGCTGGCCGGCCAGGCCTCGCCCCACGCCCCGACCTGGGCTGAACGCATTCTGAACCATCCGGCCCTGGCCAGCGTCGGGCCCCACATGAAGCGGGCGGTGTTTGCCGAGCGTCTGCTCTATTGCGGCGGGCCCGTGCTGATCGAGACCGCCGCCGTCCTGGCCACCGCCCGGCGACAGGTTCTCGGAGAGGCGGCATGATAGGCAAACGACCTCTGCTGATTGGAGGGCTGTGCCTCCTCGTCATCTTGCTGAGCGGGTTATCCCTTATGGCCGGACGGGTCTGGGTGCCGTGGAGCGCCTGGTCCCCCGCCTCGCACGATCCGCGCTGGGCGATCATCTTCGAGCTTCGTGTGCCGCGCACGATCCTGGCCATCGCCGTTGGCGCCGCCTTGGGCCTGTCCGGTGCGGCCATGCAGGGCTATACGCGCAACCCCCTGGCCGATCCTGGGGTCATGGGCGTCTCTTCGGCGGCCGCCCTGGGCGCCGTGATGACCATGTACCTGGCCGCCAGCCTGGCCACGCCTTGGATGCTGTTCGCCGCCGCCATGGCCGGGGCGGGGATCGGTGTGGCGATGACGTTGCTATTGGCCGGTGGGACGGGTGGGACCATCACCTTCATCCTGGCGGGCATGATCCTCAACGCCGTCGCCAGCGCCGGGGTCGCCCTCGCCTTGAGCCTGGCCCCCAGCCCTTGGGCGGCGCAGGAGATCATCAACTGGCTACTGGGGTCGCTGGCCGATCGCAGCACGGACGACGTGTTCATGGCCCTGCCCTTCATCGGGGTCGGCTGCGGGATCATGCTGCTGCTGGGCCGGGCGCTCGATGCCCTGACCCTGGGTGAGACCGGAGCCAGGGCCCTGGGCGTGAACCTGACCCTGGCCCGCGTGTTGCTGGCGATCGGGGTGGGCATGGCGACCGGCGCCAGCGTCGCCGTCACCGGCATGATCGGCTTCGTCGGCCTGATCGTGCCGCACCTGATGCGACCCTTGGTCGGGAATCGACCTGGCGCGCTGCTGGCGCCCAGCGCTGTCGCCGGCGCGGTGCTGGTGCTGGTGGCCGACATCGTGGTGCGCCTGACGCCCTCGGTCGCGGAGGTTCGGCTGGGCGTGGCCATGGCCGCAGTGGGCGGGCCGTTCTTCCTGGCCCTGTTGATCTCGCTGCGCCGGAGGATGGCATGACCGGAATGAGCGAGAGTGACCTGGTCGCCGATAATGTCGCCGTCACCCTGGGCGGTCGATCGATCCTGGCCGGGATCAGCGCCCGGTTTCGGCCTGGCGAGGTCACCGCCATTGTCGGTCCCAACGGCGCGGGCAAGTCGACCCTGCTGGCCTGCCTGGCGGGCCTTCGAGCCCCGGACACTGGGCGGGTCACGCTCGGCCACGCGCCGCTCCTCGCCCTGGCTCACCGCGAGCGCGCCCGCCGTATCGGCTTTCTGCCTCAGACGCCGGAGGTGGCCTGGGCCGTGGATGTCGAGACCTTGGTGGGCCTGGGCCGCACCCCGCACAGCGGCGCGCGCGGCCTCACGGAGGCCGACCGTCTCGCCGTGCGGGCCGCCCTCGTTCGGACCCACACGACCGACCTGGCCCGCCGCGACGTCACCACCCTGTCGGGCGGTGAGCGGGCCCGAGCCCTGCTGGCGCGTGTCCTGGCCGGCGAGCCCGCGTGGCTGCTGGCCGACGAACCCCTCGCCGGTCTCGACCCCGGTCACCAGTTGGACGCCGTCGACCTGCTGCGGGGCTTCGCGGCCGAGAGCGGTCATGGCGTGGTCATGACCTTGCACGACCTGGGCGTGGCCTTGCGCCTGGCGGACCGCGTGATCGTGTTGCAGGGCGGGTCCGTGATCGCCGACGCCGCGCCGCTGGCCGCCCTGACGCCGGAGGTGCTGGCTCGGGCCTATGGCGTCGAAGCCGCCGTGGTGGCCGGAACCGCCGGTCCGCTGATCGAACTGATCGGGCGACGGGATGGCTGACGCCCCGCCCTGGCCCTGGGTGGTCGCCCTGGCCCTGGCGCTGGAGGCGGCGCTCGGCTATCCGGCCTGGCTGCTGCGCCTCGCGCCGCATCCGGTGGCCTGGCCGGCTGCCTTGATCGAGATATTGGAGCTAGGCTGGAACCGTCCGGCGTTCGGCGACCAGGGCCGTCGCTTCCTGGGCGTGGCGGTCATGGTCATCGTGGCCGGCCTCGCGATCGGTCTGGGCCTGGTCCTGCACCGCGCGCTCGCCGGGCACTGGCTCGGCCTCCTGGCGATCGCGCTGATCGCCACGGTCGGCCTGGCCCAGCGCAGCCTTCACCAACATGTCGCCGCAGTCCTGACGGCGCTGCGGGCCGACGACATTCCGACCGCCCGCGTGGCCTTGGCGATGATTGTCGGACGCGACACCGAGCGGCTCGGCGCTCACGAGATCGCGGCTGCGGCGCTGGAAAGCCTGGCCGAGAGCTTCAACGACGGCGTCGTCGCGCCGGCCTTCTGGTTGCTGGTCGGCGGTTTGCCAGGCCTTTTCGCCTATAAGGCCGTCAACACCGCCGACAGTCTGATAGGCCACCGCGAACCGCGCTGGCGGATGTTTGGTTGGGCCGCCGCCCGAGCCGACGATGTGATGAACCTGGTCCCGGCCCGCATAGCCGGCCCGCTGATCGCCCTGGCGGCCGGACGCGGCTGGGCGATCATGTTCCGCGACGCCCGGTTACATGCCTCGCCCAACGCCGGTTGGCCCGAGGCCGCCATGGCCGGCGGGCTGGCGGTCAGGGTGGGCGGCGAGGCGCGCTACGAAGGTGTGACCAAGCTTGGAGCCGCGCTCGGCGACGGACCCGCTCCGACCACCCTCGACCTCGAGCGCGGCTTGTCATTGTATCGCCGGGCCTGCGTCCTGCTGTGGATGATCCTCCTGATGATCGGCCTGATCGCCAGGCTTGCGCGATGACACCGCCTCACCTCTCCTGGATATCGCCATGACCGCCCTGCCCGTCGTCGTCCCCGTCAACGCCGCGCTCGAGCCGCAGCTGCGCGCTTGCCTGGACGCGAAGGCCAAACCGCCCGGCTCGCTGGGCCGGATCGAGGATCTGGCGGTGCGGATCGGCCTGATCCAGAACCGGCTCGACCCGCGCATCGCCCGCACCGACCTCTATGTGTTTGCCGGCGACCATGGCCTGACCAGCGAGGGGGTCTCGGCCTATCCGTCCAGCGTCACCGCCTCCATGGTCGAGCTCTTCCTGTCAGGTCGGTCCAGTGTCAGCGCCTTCGCCAAGGCGACCGGGGTTCGGGTTCGGGTCGTCGACGCCGGGGTCGACGCCGATCTGCCGGAGCATACTGAAATGATCTCCGCGAAGATCCGGCGCGGAACCCGCAATGCGGCGCGCGAGAGCGCCCTGACACAGGACGAGGTCCTCGCCGCCATCGCCAAGGGCGGAGAGATCGCCCGTGCGGCCGCCGAGGACGGGGCGGACGTCATCGCTCTTGGCGAGATGGGCATCGGCAACAGCTCTTCGGCCGCCCTGATCATGCATCGCCTGGCCCCCGCCGCGCTCGACGACTGTGTCGGCCAGGGCACGGGTCACGACGCCGAGGGCATGGCGCGCAAGCGCGCTGGCATCGTTCGCGCCGCCCTGCGCTCCGACGCCAGCGCGCCACTGGCCGTGCTGGCGGAATTCGGCGGTTGCGAGATCGCCATGATGGTCGGCGCCGTGTTGGGCGCGGCGGCCGCGCGGCGGGTGGTGCTGGTCGACGGCTTCATCAGCACGGCGGCGGCCCTGGCGGCGGTGCGTCTGGTCCCGGCGGCATTGGACTACTGCGTCTTCGCCCATGGTTCGGCCGAGCGCGGCCACCCGTTGATGCTCCGAGCCTTGGGGGTTCAACCGTTGCTGGACCTCGATCTTCGGCTGGGCGAGGGCACCGGCGCGGCCCTGGCGGCTCCGCTGTTGGTCGCCGCCGCAAACCTGCTGACGGAGGTGGCCGACCTGGCCGACGTGCTGGCGGGACCAGGCTGATGCTTCGCCAGATCAAGCTCTTTCTGTGCGCGGTGCAGTTCCTGACCCGTCTGCCCGCGCCGTCCTTCGCAGACTTCCAGGCGGACTGGATCACCCGTTCCGCGCGCTACTTCCCGCTGGTTGGCATCCTGGTCGGGGCCTTGAGCGCGGGGGTGCTGCTGGCGGCTGGGCAGCTGTGGAGTGGCGCCCTGCCCGCCCTGCTGGCCTTGGCGGCCGGCGTGCTGATCACCGGCGGCTTCCACGCGGGCGGCCTGGCCGGCACCGCCCATGGCCTGGGCGGCGGCCCGACGCCCGGGCGACGCCTGGGAATCATGAAGGACAGCCGGGTTGGAACCTACGGCGTGGTGGCGCTTGGCCTGGCCCTGGCCATCAAGGTCGCGGCCCTGGCGGCCTTGCCCCTGA
>JACMOF010000495.1 GCA_014378155.1 Caulobacter sp.
ACCTTCATCCACCGTCAGACCCTGGCCAACCAGGTGCGGTTCACCACCGTCGAGCTGGCCGACCTTGACGCCCGCATCGCCCAGGCTGCCGAGCGCGCCCTGGCCATGGAGGTGGCGGCCTTCGAGGACTGGCGCGCCGAGGCCTGCCGCCTGGCCGAGCCGATCCAGCTGGCCGCCGAGGCCCTGGCGAAGCTGGACGTCGCCGCCGCGCTGGCCGAGTGGGCCGAGGACAGCGGCGCGGTGCGCCCCATGGTCGACAAGTCCCTGGTCTTCGAGGCCAAGGCCGCCCGCCACCCGGTGGTGGAGGCCGCCGTCAAGCGGGCCGGCGATCCCTATACGCCTAACGACTGCTGCCTGGACGCGGCGGGCGAGGCCGGGGCGCGGCTGTCGATCGTCACCGGTCCCAACATGGCCGGCAAATCGACCTTCCTGCGCCAGAACGCCCTGCTGGCGATCCTGGCCCAATCCGGCTGTTACGTGCCGGCCAAGAGCCTGCGCCTGGGCGTGGTCGATCGGCTGTTCAGCCGGGTCGGGGCTGGCGATGATTTGGCCCGCGGCCGTTCCACTTTCATGATGGAAATGGTCGAGACCGCGGCCATCCTGACCCAGGCCAGCCCACGCAGCCTGGTGATCCTCGACGAGATCGGTCGGGGCACGGCCACCTATGACGGCCTGGCCATCGCCTGGGCCTGCGCCGAGGCCCTGCACGACACCAACCGCTGTCGCGCCCTGTTCGCCACCCACTATCACGAACTGGCCACGCTGGAGACGCGTCTGGCCCATGTCTCCAACCTGTCGCTGCGGGCCAAGGAGTGGAACGGCGATCTCGTCTTCCTGCACGAGGCCGCAGCCGGTCCCGCTGACCGCTCCTATGGCGTCCAGGTGGCCAAGCTGGCAGGCGTGCCGCCGGCGGTGGTGGCACGGGCCAAGGAGGTGCTCGACCGCCTGGAAAGCAAGACCGAATCACCGGCCAGGCTGGACGACCTGCCGCTGTTCGCCGCCTTCGCCCCGGCTTCGGCGCCTGCGCAAGTGGCGCCCAGCCGCACCGATGCGGCGTTGCAGGACCTGGATGTCGATGGCATGAGCCCGCGCGAGGCGCTGGACGCGCTTTATCGTCTTAAGGCTCTGCTCAAGCCCTGACATCCTATAGTGAGAGCAGGCTGATCGCCGGTACCGGCTGTCTCTTCGCGATCACGCGCCTGGACACCATATAGCCCTCATGCCCCGCCGCCTTCGCCCCACGCCCCTGGAACATGTCGTCGACGGCCACGCCCTGCGCGCCCGGCTGTCGGCCGCCGCCCTCGACCTGATCGGCGACGAGGCCGCCCAGCGCACCCGCGCCATCGAGATCCTCAAACAGGCGCTGTTTCGCGGCCGGATGATCGCCAAGGAGCGGCTGGAGAACGGGGCCGGTGGCCTTGAAACGGCGCGCCTGCTCAGCGGCGTCACCGACGAGGTAATCACCGCGCTCTACGACTTCACCACCGTCCACGTGTTCCGGGCCCGCAACCCCACCGAGGGAGAGCGCCTGTGCCTGCTGGCCGTGGGCGGCTATGGCCGGCGCACCCTGGCGCCGTTCTCGGACATCGATCTGCTGTTCCTGCGGCCCTACAAGGTGACGCCGCACGTCGAGAGCGTCATCGAATATATGCTCTACGCGCTGTGGGACCTGGGCTTCAAGGTCGGCCATGCCTCGCGGACGGTGGAGGAGTGCGTGCGACTGTCGCGCGAGGACTTCACCATCCGCACCACCATACTGGAAGCCCGCCGCCTGACCGGCGACGAGCGCCTGGGCGATGACCTCAAGCGGCGCTTCCGCGACGACGTCATGAAGGGCACCGGCGCCCAGTTTGTGGCCGCCAAGCTCAAGGAGCGCGACGACCGCCAGGCCCGGGCCGGGGCCAGCCGCTACATGGTCGAGCCCAACGTCAAGGAGGGCAAGGGCGGCCTGCGCGACCTGCACACCCTGATGTGGATCGCCGAATACCTGCATCCGGTGGATCGTCCCGAGGACGTCTTCAAGCTGGAGGTGTTCGACCGCCGCGAGGCCAAGGGCTTCATCCGCGCCTTCGATTTCCTGCATGCGGTCCGCGCCCACCTGCACTTCACCACGGGTCGCCCCGAGGAACGCCTGACCTTCGATCTGCAGCCCGAGATCGCCCGCCGGATGGGCTATGGCGACCGAGGCGACGCGCCCGCTGTCGAGCGCTTCATGCGCCGCTATTTCCTGGTGGCCAAGGAGGTCGGAGCCCTGACCCGCGCCTTCTCGGCCAAGCTGGAGGCCGAGCACTTCAAGCACGAGCCCAAGGGCATTTCCCGCTTCCTGCCCGGCGGCGGCCGCCCCAAGCGCAAGGCGCTGGACGTGTCGGGCTTCTACGAGGACGGCGGGCGGCTGAACATCGCCGGCCCCGAGGTGTTCGAGAACGACCCGGTCAATCTGATCCGGCTGTTCAAGACCGCCGACGAACGCGACCTCGATTTGCATCCCGACGCCTTCACGGCGGTCACGCGCAATCTCAACCTGATCACCTCGAAGGTCCGGCGCGATTCCCACGCGACCAAGGCCTTCCTCGACCTGCTGGCGCGGGGCAAGCGGTCCTACCGCACCCTGACCCTGATGAACGACGCTGGCGTATTAGGCCGCTTCATCCCGGAATTTGGCCGCATCGTCGCCCAGATGCAGTTCAACATGTACCACTCCTACACGGTGGACGAGCACACCCTGCGGGCCGTGGGCCTGATCGGCGACATGGTCGCGGGGCGCCTGGTCGACGACCATCCGCTGGCCGTGTCGATCCTGCCGCTGATCGAGGATCGCGAGGCCCTGTTCCTGGCCATGCTGCTGCACGACACAGGCAAGGGCGGCGTAGGCGGCCAGGAAAAGGCCGGGGCCCGCAGCGCCCGCTCGGCGTGCGAGCGCCTGGGCGTCGACCGGCTGAAGGTCGAGCTGGTGGCCTGGCTGGTCGAGAACCACCTGGTGATGAGCGACTTCGCCCAGAAGCGCGACGTGGCCGATCCCAGCACCGTCGCCGCCTTCGCCCGCATCGTCGAGAATCCCGAGCGCCTGCGCCTGCTCCTCGTCATCACCGTCGCCGACATCCGCGCCGTCGGGCCGGGCGTCTGGAACGGCTGGAAGGGCCAGCTGTTGCGCGAGCTCTACAACGCCACCGAGGCCGTCTTCCGGGGCGGACGCGGCAGCGACGC
>JACMOF010000496.1 GCA_014378155.1 Caulobacter sp.
ACCCTGTCGCGACCCAGAATGGGACGCTTTTCGGACACGCATCGGGGGCGCGTCCGCGAGGTGCGTGGCGGCTTGGTCGGAAAAAAGGCGTTGAGTATGAACCCGAAGACAATCCTTCTGGTCGGAGCCGCGAGCTTGACGTTCGCCGCCTTGGCGCCGGCCTCGGCCGCCTTGGCCGACGGCTATCCCGCGCACGTCACACCCATCACCCGGCCCGCGCCCAAGCCGGCGCCCGCTCGCAAGCCCGCGCCCCGGCCGTCCGCCCGGGTCAAGGTCGTCGAGCGCCCGGTCTATATTGAAAGGCGGGTCGAAGTGCCCGTTGACCGTCCCGTCTATGTCGATCGCCCGGTAGACCGCATCGTCGAGAAGCGGGTCGAGGTTCCGGTCGTCAAGATCGTCGAAAGGCCAGTCGACCGTCCCGTCTATGTCGATCGCCCGGTCGATCGCATCATCGAGAAGCGGGTGGAAGTGCCCGTGGACCGCCTGGTCTATGTGGACCGTCCCGTCGATCGAGTCATCGAGAAGCGGGTCGAGGTGCCCGTGGTGCGCGTCGTCGAAAAGCGCGTCGAAGTGCCCGTGGATCGTCCTGTCTATGTGGACCGCCCCGTCGATCGCATCATCGAGCGCCGCGTGGAAGTGCCGATCGATCGTCCGGTCTATGTCGATCGTCAGCAGACGGTCGTGCGTCCCGGCTGCGACTGCGACGATGACCGCGCCCATGATGATCGTGGCTATCGGGATCGCGGGCAGACCTATGGCCAGGTCGCCCAGGGCTTTGAGCGCTCGGAACAGACCTACGAGTCCAGCTCGGAACGCTACAGCGAGAGTGGCGGCTATAGCGACCAGGGCGGCGCGCACGCCGGCGGCGGCTACTATTACGGCGGCACGACGGCCCGTACCGGGCTCGGCGGCGGCTGGGTCGGCGGCCAGTCCAGCTACGGCGGTCAGGCCTATGGCGACCATAGCTACGACCAGTCCAACTATGGCGGCCAAGCCTACGGCGGCCAAGCCTATGACGGCCGGTACCAGTCCGGCTATGGCGGCGGCCAATCCTACGGCGGCGGCTCGGCCTATGGCGCCGGCCTGGCCACCGGCGCGGCCCTGGCTTATGGCGCGACTCGCGGTCGCGGCGGCCAGTCCTACGGTGGCGGGGCCTATGGGGGCGGGGGCGCTTGGGCGGGCGGGGGGACCAGCGCCTCGGCCAGCAGCAGCGGCAGCGGTAGCGCGTCGTCCAGCGTCTCGGTGTCAGGCGGCGGCCGCTACGGCGGCGGCGGGCATGGCGGCGGCCACGGCGGCGGCCCGACTGGCGGCCAAGGCGGCTGTTGCGGCCATTAAGGCCGAAAGTAGCGCCTTCGCGCGCAAACTGTACCGCTCTGCATAGGCGCGGTGGCGGAATCGGGCATCAATGGTCCGTAGGGGGATCATTACGGCGTTGGGGCCGGCGATCAGGAGTAGGCCATGGACTCGATCCTGGTTGTCACCAAACCGTTCGACTGGGCGGTCGAACGCGAAGGCCAGTTGCTGTCGCGCCATTCCAGCCAGGAGGCCGCCTATAAGGCCGCCCTCGACTATGCCAGCGGGCTCTTTGACGAGGGAGTCCGCGCCCAGGTGGCCATCAAGGCCGAGGCTCGCAGCTTCGCCCATCTCGACGGCGAATAGCGCCTAATCAGCGGCCAGGCACAACGCGACGCAGCGTTTGGCCAAGGCCTCCGTCGCGTCGATGAACGGCACGCTCAGATCGGCCGCGCCCATTACCAAAGGCACTTCCGTGCAGCCCGCGACGACGACCTGCGCGCCCTTGCCGACCAAGCGGTGGGCCAGGGAGGCCATGGTTTCGCGGCTGTCGGGACCCAGGTCGCCGTGTTTGACGCGATAGAGCAGGGCCATGAACTCCACCTGCTCGTGATCGTCCAGGGTCACGGCCTCCAGCGCCTGATGCGAAAAAGTGCGGCGATAGAGGGCCAGGGCGCCGTTTGTGCCCAGCACGCCGACCCGCTCGGCCCCCGCGGCCTGGGCGGCGAGCCCGGCAGTCTCGATCAGATCGACCAGGGGCAGGCCGCTGGCCTTCACCTCGGCCGCATAGGCATGGGCGGTGTTACAGGCGATGGCCAGCACCTGGGCGCCGGCGTCGCGCAGGCCCACGGCCATTTCGGCCAGCACCGGGCCGGCGGCGTCGTCGCTGTTGTTGCGGTCGGGAATCTTGGGGTTGATATCGACCAGCACCCGCAGGTGATCCTGCTCGCGGTTGACCGGCGTTGCGGCCTGCAGCTTGGCCAGGAAGTCCAGCGTGGCGCCGGGGCCCATGCCGCCGAGGACGCCCAGGGTCTTAGACAAGCGCCGCCTCCATCTCGCTCTGGTACCCGAACAACCCCTGGGCGCCGCCGGTGTGCAGGAAGACCACCCGCTCGCCCGCGAACGCGCCCTTGCGGGCCTGGTCGATCAGGCCCTTCATCGCCTTGCCGGAATAGACCGGGTCCAGCAGCAGGCCCTCGGTGCGGGCCGCCAGGGTCAGGGCGTCGATGACGCCCTGGTCGATGAGGCCATAGCCGGCGCCGACATAGTCGCAGTCGGCCACCACCATTTCGCGCGTCACCCGGCCCGCTGCGCCGATTGTCTCGGCGGTGGCGACGGCCAGGTTGAAGACGTTCTCCTCCTGCTTGGCCTTGGGCGCGCGGACGCCGAAGCCAAGGATGGGGACGTCCACGCTGAGCGCCGCGAAACCGGCCACCAGGCCCGCATGGGTGCCGGCGCTGCCGGTGGCTGTGACCAGGCGATCGATCTTCAGGTCCATCGCGTCGGCCTGGACCACCAACTCGCGGGCGCAGTCGACATAGCCCAGGGCGCCGACCGTATTGGAGCCGCCGCCGGGGATGACATAGGGCTTGCCGCCGCGCTGACGCACTGACTCGGCCGAGGCCTCCAGCTCGGCCACCATGTCGGTCCCGCCCGGCACGAAGCGGATCGAAGCGCCCATGAGCCGGTCGAGCAGGACGTTGCCGTTGCCGATGTAGTCCGACGCCTTGGAGCCTGTGCGCTCCTCCAGGATGATCTCGCTCTTCAGGCCAAGGCGCGCGCCGGCGGCGATGGTCTGGCGCACGTGGTTGGACTGCACCGCGCCCTGGGTGACCAGGGTGTCGGCGCCCTGGGCCAGGGCCTCGCCGAGCAGGAACTCCAGCTTGCGGGTCTTGTTGCCGCCGCCGGCCAGGCCGGTGCAGTCGTCGCGCTTGACCCACAGGTCGACGCCGAGCTCGGCGCCCAGGCGGGGCAGGGGCTCCAGCGGCGTGGGCAGGTGGGCGAAACGGGCGCGGGGGAAGCGGGCCAGGTGCATGCGAGGCGTCTCTGCTGAGGGAACCGGCGGTCGTCGATCCACCTACAGCCTCGCGCGCGGTCGTGCTATGGTCGGGCGCAGAAAAGCACGGCCCGGCGTGGCTTCCTCGTGAAGTCGGGCACGCGACGGCCCCCCGCCGCGCCCTCGCCAGAAGGCCGCGCGCCTTTGGGAGGAACGCCATGAGTTCGATCCGATCCACCGTCCTTGTCGCCGCTGCGGTCCTTGCCGCCGGAACCGCCCACGCCTCGACCCTGATCATCGGCGGCGGCGCGGCCAAGGACTGTTCCAACGCCGCGCTCAACGGCCGCGCCGACAAGGCTTCGGTCACCACCTGCACCGTTGCGCTGGACATCGAGACCCTGAACTTCCGAGACAGGGCCCGCACCTATGTCAATCGCGGCGTGCTCTACATGCGCCAGCGGGACTTCAACGGCGCTGTCAGTGATTTCGACTCCGCTTCCAGGATCGATCCGAACCTGGGCGAGGCCTTCGTCAATCGCGGCGCGGCCTTCGTCGGAACCCAGCGCTATGATGAGGGCTTGAGCCAGATCGACCAAGGCCTGGCCCTGGGGGTCAAGGATCCGGAAAAAGCGTATTACAATCGCGCCATCGCCCATGAGAACCTCGGCGACGTCACGGCCGCCTACCGCGACTATTCCAAGGCGTTGGAACTTGATCCCGCCTGGGATGCGCCGAAAAAGGAGTTGGCGCGTTTCACCGTCAAGCGACCTTGACCACGACGCCTTGCGCGCCACGATCGGGACCTCGAAACTGGAGCGCGAGATGAGCAAGGCTCGATTTTGGGCGACGACCGCGATGGCGGCCTTGGCCGTCGGCGGCCCGGCCCTGGCGCAGGTCGACCTGCGGACCTTGCGCGATCAGAACCTCATCGTGCAGCAACAGGATATCGCCCAACAGAACGCCCTGGGCGCGCAGCGCGAAGCCGCCGCCGCCCAGGGCCGTTTTTCCACCCAGCTGACCCTGCGCGACCTGGCGCTGACGCCAACCACGCCGGTTTCGCCCAGCCTGCGCCCGACCCTGCCGGCTGCTCCACCGCGCGGAGCCTCGGCCGACGACTATGCCGCCCAAGCCGAGCGCATGGACCGCTTGACCGACGCCCGCTTGGCGCAGAGCAGCGCCCGCCTGAGCGCCATCAGGCCTGCTCAATAATCAACACGGAGAACGATCGCATGGAATGGGGTGGGGGACGCCGCTCGGGCAATATCGAGGACCGTCGCGGTCTGGGGCCGGTCGGCGTGGCCGGCGGCGGCATTGGCGCGGTGGTGCTGGCGATCATTGGCTATTTCGTGTTCGGCGTGCCGCCGGAAACGACGATGAACGCCGTCAATGGCGCTCAGCAGCCGGCCGCCCAGGAGGGCGCTCGCGGCCAGGTGACGGACCAGGAAGGCCAGTTCATCGACGTGGTCGAGACCTCCAACGATGACGTCTGGGGTCCGGTCCTGGCGCGGCACAATATCAAGTACACGCCGCCCGAGGCGGTGGTGCTCTATGACCAGTCCACGGCCACCGGCTGCGGCACGGGCCAATCAGCCATGGGGCCGTTCTATTGCCCCGCCGACCACAAGGTCTATCTGGACCTGGCCTTCTGGAAGGAGCTCGAGACACGGTTCGGCGCCAAGGGCGAGTTCGCCCGTGCCTATGTGATCAGCCACGAGATCGGCCACCACGTCCAGACCCTGACCGGCGCTTCCGACCAGGCCCAGCGCATGGGCGCGCGCGGCGCGGAGAGCGGCTCGGTGCGTCTGGAGCTTCAGGCCGACTGCTATGCCGGCGTCTGGGCCAAGCACGCGCCGGAAGCCTCGGGCGGCAAGATCGCCATCAACCGCGCCGACATCGAGGACGGCCTGGGCGCGGCCGCGGCGGTCGGCGACGACGCCATCCAGGAACAGACCCAGGGCCGGGTGATGCCCGACAGCTTCACCCACGGCTCCTCGGCCCAGCGCATGAAGTGGTTCGGCAAGGGCTATGACGCCGGTGATCCCGACGCCTGCGACACGTTCTCGGCGGGAACGCTGTAGGCGCGTTGCGTCCTTCGAGGCTCGGCTGCGCCTCGCACCTCACGATGAGGACTTCAGAGCCACAGAGCTCCTCATCCTGAGGTGCCCGCGCAGCGGGCCTCGAAGGACGCACGGCCGCCCTTGACCCCCGCGTCAACCGGCCTAGTGTCCCCCTGTTCACCGGGGGGTCGCTTGCGCGGCTGAGATTGGGCGTAAGCCCTGACCCGTCGAACCTGATCCGGGTCATGCCGGCGAAGGGAGGGAACGCGGTCTTGGCGAAAACCAAGCTCGCACACCGACTTAGCGCGACACGTCCGGGTCTCCTTAACGCTTGAGGAGCGCCCGACCATGAATATCCAACTGCCTATCAAGGACGCCCCCCTTCTTAAGGAAAAGATTGGCGGCGCGATCCCGACGGGCGAGCGCCCTGGCAGCCGCAAGGTCTACCAGGCCGGCAGCCTGTTTCCCGACATCCGGGTGCCATTCCGCGAGGTGGCCGTCCACCCCAGCGCCAACGAGCCGCCGGTTACCATCTATGACCCGTCGGGCCCCTACACTGACCCCCATGCGGTGATCGACATCGAGAAGGGCCTGGAACGCTCGCGCGAGCCGTGGGTCATCGCCCGAGGCGACTGCGACCTGGTGCTCAACCCCCGCGAGGTGAAGCCCGAGGACAACGGCTTCGCCCAGGGCAAGCACCTGGCCCCGCAGTTCATGGCCAAGCGGCCGATCTTCAAGGGTCGCGCCGGCCAGAAGGTCACCCAGCTGGAATACGCCCAGGCCGGGATCATCACCGCCGAGATGGAATATGTCGCCATCCGCGAGAACCTGCGCCGCGAGCAGGACCGGCCTTGCGTACGCGATGGCGAGGACTTCGGCGCGTCGATCCCCGACTTCGAGACGCCCGAGTTCGACCGGCAGGAAGTGGCGCGCGGCCGGGCCATCATTCCGGCCAACATCAATCACGGCGAGCTGGAGCCGATGGCGATCGGCCGCAATTTCCTGGTCAAGATCAACGCCAATATCGGCAATTCAGCGGTGCTCAGCACCGTCGCCGACGAGGTCGACAAGCTGGTCTGGGCCACCCGCTGGGGCGCCGACACGGTGATGGACCTGTCGACCGGCCGCAACATCCACAACATCCGCGACTGGATCATCCGCAACAGCAGCGTGCCGATCGGCACGGTGCCGATCTATCAGGCGCTGGAAAAGGTCAACGGCGTGGCCGAGGACCTCAACTGGGAAGTCTTCCGCGACACCCTGATCGAACAGGCCGAGCAGGGGGTGGACTATTTCACCATCCACGCCGGCGTCAGGCTCCCCTTCATCCCGCTGACGGCGAAGAGGGTGACGGGCATCGTCTCGCGCGGCGGCTCGATCATGGCCAAGTGGTGCCTGGCCCACCACAAGGAGAACTTCCTCTACGAGCACTTCGAGGACATCTGCGAGATCATGAAGGCGTATGACGTCTCCTTCTCGCTGGGCGACGGCTTGCGCCCTGGCTGCATCGCCGACGCCAATGACGCCGCGCAATTCGGCGAGTTGGAGACCCTGGGCGAGCTCACCCAGATCGCCTGGAAGCACAATGTCCAGGTGATGATCGAGGGGCCCGGCCATGTGCCGATGCACAAGATCAAAGCCAACATGGACAAGCAGCTCG
>JACMOF010000497.1 GCA_014378155.1 Caulobacter sp.
GCCATTGTATCCTCTCAAGAAAGCCGGGTTTAGCGGCCTTCGCTGTGTGGCCGTGGTCCGGGCTGGCGGCCCTCCCACGGATTTGAGCTCGCCGAGAACGACGAGCACGCCCCGAGACAAAAGTCCTGGAGCGAGGCGCGTCGCTTAGCAGGTGCGGGGTGGGGAGTCTAGGTGGGGGCGCAAGAGACGAGCCTGCAAGCGGACGCTTGGGAGGACCGTTATGGGTGGCTGTCGGACATTGGACAGGCTCGACTTGGTGTTGCACGACAAGAGGGATGAGAAGCCCGAAACCTTTGATTCCATGCCTCGCTCTCCTACTGAGCGCGTGCTTCTACAATCCCACCATTGAGGAAGAGATTGCCGGGAAGTGTAGCATTTCGGTGAGTGAATATCAGAAAGCGGAAGATGATTTGGCCGCTGGCCAAAACGGCATGTCAATCCATGCTGGCCGGTGCCGCCTAACCCGAACTTCTAAGGGCGTCACTGAGGGCACAGTCATTGATGGCTCCCGATAGGCGCGCCGCAACGACCGTCTGACTAGGGTCGAAGTTGGCCATTCTCGCCATTGCCACAAAACGGACGCCTGCATCCTGCCCGCTCTTCTCCTCCGCCGTTTCACGGGTGACGAGAAGGCCTGTCGTTCCCCCGCCCCGCTGCCTCGGTCAGGTCGAACAGCAGCTTCGAGGCGCCCGCCGCGATCAACCACAGGAAGGCCAGGATGCGCAGCACAGGCGCGGCTTGTGGATGGTGCGCGGCGAGGACGAGCAGTAGGACGAAGCCTCCGACCGCGGCCAAGGCCAGGGTCAGGGAAGCGAGCTTGCAGTGGAAGACGGACATCGGACGGTTCCGGACGGCGGATAAGGCCGTCGTTGTCGCGCCGGAAGGCGTAAGCGATCCATTCGGTATCGGGCTGGAGACGTAAGGGCGGCGTAAGGCCTGCCGACACCCACTTGCTCCCACCTGGCCGCTTCGCGGTCTGTCAGCGGCGAGGGGCGGAATGCAAAAACCCCGCGCCTTGCGAGCGCGGGGTTTTCGAATGCTTCGGTCGTGAAACCGCCGTTAGGCGATCTTCTCGACCTGGCTGTATTCCAGCTCCACCGGGGTGGCGCGGCCGAAGATCGAGACAGTGACGCGCAGGCGCGAGCGCTCCTCGTCGACCTGCTCGACCGAGCCATTGAAGCTGGCGAACGGGCCGTCGGTGACGCGGACGTTCTCGCCGATCTCGAACAGCACGACCGTCTTGGGACGCTCGACGCCCTCTTCGATCGCGCCGACGATGCGCTGAACTTCCTTTTCCGACACCGGCTGCGGCTTGGAGGCGCTACCCAGGAAGCCCGTGACCTTCGGGGTATTCTTGATCAGGTGATAGGCTTCATCCGACAGGTGCATCTTCACCAGCACATAGCCGGGGAAGAACTTGCGCTCGGCATTGACCTTGCGGCCGCGACGGATCTCGACGACGTCCTCAGTGGGCACCAGGATTTCGGAGAAGCTGTCTTCCAGGCCGTGGCTCTTGGCCTGTTCGCGGATGCTCTCGGCCACCTTCTTCTCGAAGTTCGAGTAGGCGTGGACGATGTACCACTTGTGGTTCGGGTTGGACGCGGTTTCGGTGCTCATGGTGTTTTCTTATCCCGCGGCGAACTTGAGGAGGAGGTTGGCGCCCATCCCCAGGATCCAGTCGGCGAACGTGAAGAACAGCGCGCTGATCACCACCATGATGAAGACCATCACCGAGGTGATCCAGGTCTCCTTGCGGGTGGTCCAGGTGATCTTGCGCGCCTCGGCCCGCACTTCCTGAGCGAACCGCATCGGGTTGAACGGCTTCTTGGGCGCGGCCGGGGCCGCGGTCTTGGCGGCGTTGGACGCCCCGCCCGCGGGTGCGAGGGCCGCGGCCGTCTTGGCGGCGCGGCTCTTGATCGCTGACGGGCTCGAACCCGGTTTCCTGGCCATGACTTAAGAGGCTCGCGACTTTCGGTGGGTCAGCCCGAAAAGCCGGACCGACCGATGACATATAGTGGCAGGAGTGGAGGGACTCGAACCCACGACCCTCGGTTTTGGAGACCGATGCTCTACCAGCTGAGCTACACTCCTGCAGAACCGCGATCCCTTTAGCGGGGATCTTGGCTTTCCGACAATGAACATCGCGCCGGTAGGCTGTTCAAAAGCCCGCCAGCGCGTTGGTCTCATCGCCAGAGCCGCGTCGTTTAGCAGGGTCGTTCGAGCCGGGCAAGCGGCCCGGAGCGGGTTCGCGGCGTTCGGCGTTCGGCGCGGCGGCGTTCTTTGCCGGACCGGACCCGGATCAAGGGCGCAGGCGGCGCGTTGGAGATGACCAACAACCGACCAGACGGAGGATTTCGCCATGCCGACACCAACCAGCCCGACGCAGGATCGGCCGTCCAACCGCGAGGTCGAGAACGAGAACCAGCGGCCTCCAGAGGCCGGCGATGGGGGTGGCAAGGCCCCACGCCCCGCGACGGAGCCGCGAGGCGCCGAAGATAGCTCAATCTCGCCAAAAACCCAGACGGATCCGGGTTCGGGCGAGGCCTGAGCGATCAGCCAGTCTTTTCCGGCGCCGGCGCTGCGGCGGGCGCCGCGCACTGGATATTGAGATAGGACCACTTCACGTCGGCAAGCTGGCGTCCGCACTCGGTGTTCTTGCCCAGGTCGCGGCCTTGCAGCGACACGGCCACGCCCTTGGCGGGGTCTGGCGCCGGGGAAGCTCCAGAGATGTCATAATAACCGCCGCCCGGACCGCGCACCACGATGCACGATGTCGATTCGACGGGTCGAACACAGCCCGAGGCCGTGACCGACTTGCCTTCAAGGGCCACCGGCTGGGCCTTTTCGGCCTTGGTGGCCGCGTTCTCGCCGCAAGCCGCCAAGCTTAACGCTAACAGACTGGCCGCCGCGGCGGCCTTTACGAACCTTACCCGCATACGTTCCTCCGTATCATTGGCCTCGCGCCAAAGGCGACGAGACAAAGGAAGAGTGCGCCCGGTTTAGGGAGGCGGCAACACAATTTTGACACGGTTCAAAAAACAGGCGTCACGGTTTTTGACGCTTTTGAGGAAGATTTTCTCAAGGCCCTTTCAGACCTCGAAAGTTGACATCGGCATGGCTGTGCTCACATGAGACGCAGGTCGCCTCAGGGCCGTGGCGACACCCTCTAGAATCTCGCGCCTCGCCGCGCGGCAAGGACTTAGAAGACACGCACCATGACGGCCACGACGATTGCGCCCCCGCCCAAGGAAGCCGCCCAGCACACCGAGACCGTCCTGTGGGTCAAGCATTGGACGGACCGTCTGTTCAGCTTCGCCATCACCCGTCCGGCCAGCTTCCGTTTCCGCTCCGGCGAGTTCGTGATGATCGGCCTGCCGCCCCGTGAGGAGCTGGGCGAGAAGAAGCCCATCTTGCGCGCCTATTCGATCGGCTCACCCAGTTTCGCCGAGGAGCTGGAGTTCTTCTCGATCAAGGTCCCCGACGGCCCCCTGACCTCGCGCCTGCAGCAGATCCAGCCGGGTGATCACGTGCTGCTGGGCAAGAAGCCGACCGGCACCCTGGTGCTGGACGCCGTGCGGCCGGGCAAGCGCCTGTTCCTGTTCGGCACCGGTACGGGCCTGGCGCCCTGGCTGGCCGTGGCCCGCGACCCCGACGCCTATAGCCGCTTCGAGCAGGTGATCGTCGCCCACGGCGTGCGTGAGGTGCAGGAACTGGCCTATCGCGACCTGTTCACTTCGGAAATCCACGATGACCCGCTGGTCGGCGACGAGGCCAGGGCTCAGCTCGTCTATTACCCCACCGTCACCCGCGAGCCGTTCGAGCGTCAGGGCCGGTTCACCGACCTGATCGAGAGCGGCCAACTGTTCCGCGACCTTGGCCTGGACGCCGTCAAGTTCGATCCCGAGCACGACCGCGCCATGCTGTGCGGCTCGATGGCGATGATCAAGGACACCGCCGCCTTGCTGGAAGCCCACGGGCTGAAGGAAGGCTCAAACGCCGAGCCTGGCGACTTCGTGATCGAGCGGGCGTTTGTGGGCTGATCTGATCCAGGAGCACGGCTCGTGAGCGACGACGTTCCTCCACTCAACAACCTCACCGTCGAAGAGGCCCGCGCCCGCATGCTGGCCGACGCCGGGCGGCTGGGCGTCGAGGACGTCGTGCTGCAGGCCGGCCTGGGCCGGGTGCTGGCCGCCGCCATCGTCGCGGACCGTGACCAGCCGCCCTTCGACGCTTCGGCCATGGACGGCTGGGCGGTGCGCTTCGCCGACCTTGCCCCTGGCGCGCATTTCCAGGTGGCCGGCGAGAGCGCCGCCGGCCATGCCCATGCCCGCCCCGTCGAGGCCGGCCAGGCGGTGCGGATCTTCACCGGCGCCCCCGTGCCGCCCGGCGCCGATACGGTGGTGATCCAGGAGAACGCCTCACGCGACGGCGGAGTGGTGACCTTCCAGATTGACCGCGATCCGCCGCCCCGCAACATCCGCCCAGCCGGCGGCGACTTCAGGTCCGGCGACACCTTGCTGCCGGCCGGCGCGCGGCTGGATGCTTGGACGCTGTCCCTGGCCGCCTCGGCCGGCCGGGCCCGACTGAGTGTCGCGCGACAGCCGCGCGTCGCCATCCTGGCCACCGGCGACGAACTCGTGCCCCCCGGCCACATCCCGGCTCCCGACCAAATCTTCGAGTCAGGCTCCTTCGCCTTGGCGGCCCTGGTCGAGGGCTGGGGCGGCGAGGCCGAGCGGCTTAAGGCTCGGGGCGACGACTTGGACGCCATCGCCGACGCGGTCGCCGAATGCTCGGCCGACCTGATCGTCACCGTCGGCGGCGCCTCGGTCGGCGACCACGACCTGGTCAAGCCGGCGCTGAAGACGCTCGGCTTGGCCTTGCGCGTCGAGACCGTCGCGGTGCGCCCCGGCAAGCCGACCTGGTTCGGGCGCCTGGCCGACGGTCGGCGTGTGCTGGGCCTGCCGGGCAATCCCGCCTCGGCACTGGTCTGCGCCGAGTTGTTCCTGCGCCCGCTGCTGGCCGCCCTGACCGGCGCCGATCCGGCCCTGCCGATCAGCGCCGGCGCCCTGGCCACGCCCCTGCCCGCCAACGGCCCGCGAGAACACTGGATGCGCGCCGTGCGAACGATCGACGATGAAGGTCGGGTGAGGGTCACGCCGTTCCCCGACCAGGACTCCTCGCTGATAGGGGTGTTCTCGCGCGCCGATTGCCTGGTGGTCAGACCAGCCAGCTCCCCGGCGGCGGAGGTTGGAGATGTGGTGGGGCTGCTGCCGCTGGCGCGGGGTTAAAAGGCGGTCGCCCACGGCCCCTGACGCCATCTGGCGCCGCAACCGCGACGCCACGCGACGAGCATGCTAAGCCCATTGCGAAGCGGCCTGACGGCGGTCGCGGCGGAGTTTCGTCAATGGGTCGAATGGGCAAGATCGCGGCGCATGTGGTGCTGGCCTTCATGGCCCTGCTCCTGGCCCAGGTGCTGAGCGCTGGCGTCGCCCCCCTCGCCCCCTCGGCCCTGGCCCATGCCGCCCTGTTCGCCGTGGCGGCCCTGCTGGTCGAGATCCTGTTCCAGGTCGAGCGTTCGCCGTGGCGGTTCTTCGCCGCCAGCGACGGCCTTCGCCTGGCCCGTTCGGCCTTGCTGACCACCCTGACCTTCGCCCTGCTGGCCCGCCTGGCCGGCGTCTGGCAGCCTGGAGGCTTGCGCACGCTGGCCGTCGCCTTCCTGCTGCAGACCGCCCTGCTGGCCGGTCTGCGAATTGTACGCCGCACAGTGCACGAGGACATTCTGGTCGAGTCGCTGCTTCGCCTGCGCCCCGCCCCCGCCTCGCCCGCCCTGCCCCGCCTGCTGATCGTCGGTTCGGCCAGCGAGGCCGAGGCCTTCCTGCGCGCCTCCGCCACCGTCGGCGAGCGCTACGCGCCGGTCGGAGTGCTGACCCCCGAGGCCCGCGAGACCGGCGATGAGCCCAGCGGCGTCTGCGTGCTGGGCGTGATCGCCGATTTCGACGCCGTGATGGCCCAGTTGCGCGACGGCGGGCTGCAGCCAGCCGCCCTGCTGTTCCTGACCGAGGGCCCGCTCAGCGCCTTTGGGGCCGAGCGCCTGGGCCGGTTGAAGACCGAGGGCGTGCGTCTGCTGCGTCACCACGGGGTGGTCGACATGGGCGCGACCGGCGGCGGCGCTCTGCGCGAGATCAGCCTCGAGGAGCTGCTCAGCCGCGCGCCGGTGCGGCTCGATCCCGAACCCGTCCGCGCCCTGGTGGCCGGCCGACGGGTGCTGGTCACCGGGGCCGGCGGCAGCATCGGCTCGGAATTGGCGCGGCAGATCGCCGCCAGCGGCTGCGCCCAACTGACTCTGCTGGACGCCGCCGAGGCCAACCTCTTCCACATCGACCGCGAGTTGGGCGAGGCCTGGCCGCAGATGGCCCGCCGCGACGTGCTGTGCGACGTGCGCGACGCGGCCCGCCTGGCCCTGGTGTTCGCCGCCGAAAAGCCCGAGATCGTCTTCCACGCCGCCGCCCTCAAGCACGTCACACTCGTCGAGAACCACCCTTGTGAGGGCGTGCGCACCAATGTGCTGGGCAGCCGCAATGTCGCCGCCGCCGCCAAGGCCTGCGGCGCGGCCCACCTGGCCCTGATCTCCACCGACAAGGCTGTGGCCCCGGCCAGTGTGATGGGCGCCACCAAGCGCGTGGCCGAGACCGTGGTCCGGCAGTTCGGGGCTGGCGGACCGGGCGAGCCGGGTCCGCGCGTCAGCATCGTGCGGTTCGGCAATGTGCTGGGCTCGGCCGGCTCGGTGGTGCCGATCTTCCAGCACCAGATCGCCCGCGGCGGCCCGGTCACCCTGACCGACGCGCAGGTCGAGCGCTATTTCATGACCATCCCCGAGGCGGTGCAACTGGTGCTGCGCGCCGTGGCCCTGTCGGCGGCCGACGTGGAACCCCCAATAGGCGTCTTGACGCTAGAGATGGGCGAGCCGGTCAAGATCATCGATCTGGCCCGGCGGATGATCGAGCTGCAGGGCCTGGTCCCCGACCGCGACATCGAGATCCGCATCACCGGCCTTCGCCCTGGCGAGAAGCTCACCGAGGCCCTGGTTGACATCAACGAGGCCGCCCGCCCCAAGGCCCCGGGCGTCACCGAGGCCGCGCCCCTGACCCCGGCCGCGCCGATCGCCGCCGAGGCCTTGGCCAAGCTCGAAGCCGCCGCCCTGGCCGGCGACGAGTTCGGCGTCCGCGCCCAGCTGTTCGCCATGGTGGAGGGGTTGCGGACGGTCGCGCCGCCGAAGGCGGCCAAGGCAAGGACGAAGGTTTGATCTAAAGTCCGCCTATCCCGGCAAACGCCCAAAGGGATGCGCACATCTCGAAAAGATGCCGCAGCGTCGTATTCGTTTTCCTTCTCCCCTTGCGGGAGAAGGTGGCGCTGTAGCCGTCGGAGGCAGCCTTACTCCCGCAAGGGGAGAAGAATATTCAGGGCCGACGTGTTCAAACGGATGACGCTCAGTGGAAATCCCGGCTCCGCAGCAGCCGCCCCGACACCCGCGACCGCATCACGGGCGGCGCAGCGTTGGGGTCCTCCTTGATCCGCGCCAGCTCGGCCGACAGATCGGTGAAACTGTCGGCGACCACGTGGGTCACGCCATCGGCTTGCTGGACCTTGCCGTGCACCACCAGGAACGAGGCGCTCATCACGGTGCGGCGGTTGGCGTCGAAACAGTCCTTCCAGACCACCGCATTGGCCACGCCCGTCTCGTCCTCCAGGGTGACGAACACCACGCCCTTGGCGGTGCCCGGCCGCTGGCGGATCAGCACCAGACCACCGACCGAGACCTTGCGGCCGTTGCGCAAACTCTTCAGCCCCTCGGCGGGGGTGATCCCCATCGCGTCCATCATCGGGCGGAAAAACCGCAGCGGGTGGGCCTTCAGCGACAGGCTGGTGGTGCGATAGTCCTCGGCCACCTGCTGGGGCAGGCCCATGGCCGGCAGGTTCACGGCGGCTTCGAACAACGGCAGGCCGGCCAGCAGCGGCGCCTGGCTCCCGACCTTGACCTCGCCCTTCAGCCCCTTGACGGCCCATAGGGCGTCGCGCCGCGACAGTCCCGTCGAGGCGAAGGCGTCGGCCTCGGCCAGCAGTTCCAGGACGCGTTGCGACATTCCGGCCCGCGCGAAGTCGGCCGGCGAGCGGGCCCCGGCGGCGCGGGCCTCGAGCAGGATCGCGATGTCCTCCTTGTCCTGGACGCCCTTGACCTGGCGCAGACCCAGGCGGACGGCCTTCCAGTGAGGCCGGGTGTCGGGGTCATTGATCCTATCGCTTCGAAATTCTCCTCTTCCGCTGGAGGGGGAGGGAGGCTCCAGGGTGCAGTCGAAGTCGCTCATCAGCACGTCCGGCCCCCGGACCTCGACCCCATGCTCTCGCGCATCGCGCACCAACTGAGCCGGCTGGTAGAACCCCATCGGCTGGGAGTTGATCAGGGCTGCGCAGAACACGTCTGGCCAGGCCCATTTGACCCAGGCCGAGACATAGACCAGCTTGGCGAAGCTGGCCGCGTGGCTTTCGGGAAAGCCGTAGTGGCCGAAACCCTCGATCTGCTTGAAACAGCGGCTGGCAAAGTCGTGTTCATAGCCGCGCCGCACCATGCCGCCGACGAACTTGTCGCGATATTCGGCCGGATCGCCCAAGTCCTTGAAGGTGGCCATGGCCTTGCGCAGGCCATCGGCCTCGTCCGGCGTGAACTTGGCGGCGGTGATGGCCAGGCTCATGGCCTGTTCCTGGAACAGCGGCACGCCGAGTGTCTCGCCGAGGATTTGCTGGAGTTCATCAGGGTCGCCGTGCTCCGGCGAGGGCGACGGCCATTCGGGCTTTTCCTGCCCGTTCTTTCGCCGCAGATAGGGATGCACCATGTCGCCCTGGATCGGCCCAGGTCTGACAATCGCCACCTCGATGACCAGGTCGTAGAACCGGTTGGGCTTCAAACGCGGCAGCATCGACATCTGGGCCCGGCTCTCGACCTGGAACACGCCCACGCTGTCGGCGGCGGTCAGCATGTCGTAGACGCCCTTCACCTCCTTGGGCACGTCGGCCAAGTCGGTGATCGCCACGCCGTGATCGGCCCGCAGCATGCCGAACGCGCGCTGGATGGCGGTCAGCATGCCCAGGGCCAGAATGTCGACCTTCATCAGTTTCAGGCTGTCGATGTCGTCCTTGTCCCACTCGATGAAGGTGCGGTCCTTCATCGCCGCGTTGCCGATGGGCACGGTTTCGTCCAGCCGCCGCTTGGTCAGGACAAAGCCGCCGACATGCTGCGACAAATGGCGTGGGAACTGCAGCAGTTCGGTGGCCAGCACTATGGCCCGCCTGATCTGCGGATTGGCCGGATCCAGCCCTGTCTGCCGGATGTGGTCTTCGGGCAGGCCATCGCCCCAACTGCCCCACACCGTGTTGGCCAGGATGGCGGTGATATCCTCGGTCAGACCCAGGGCCTTGCCGACGTCTCGGATGGCGCTGCGCGGCCGGTAATGGATCACCGTGCCACAGATGGCGGCGTACTCGCGGCCATAGCGCTCATAGATATACTGCATCACCTCCTCGCGCCGCTCGTGTTCGAAATCGACGTCGATGTCCGGCGGCTCGCCGCGGTTCTCGGAGATGAAGCGGGTGAACAGCAGGCGGTGCTCGGTGGGATCGATGGACGTCACCCCCAGGCAGAAGCAGACCGAGGAATTGGCCGCAGAGCCGCGCCCCTGGCACAGGATGCCCATCTCCCGCGCCTTCTGGACGATGTCATGCACGGTGATGAAGTAGTTGGGATACTCCATCTTCTGGATCAGCCGCAGCTCCTCGCGAAGTTGGTCGGCGACCTTGGCCGAGACCCCCTCGGGATAGCGCCAGGCCGCGCCTTTCCAGGTCAGGTCCGCCAGGTGCTGCATCGCCGTCTTGCCCGCCGGCACGGGCTCGTCGGGATAGTGTTCCTTGACGTCGCTCAAATCGAAGTCAATGCGCTCGACGATCTCCAGCGTGCGCTCAACCGCCTGGGGCCAGCGCTCAAAGAGGCGGGCCATTTCCTGGGGGCGCTTCAGATGGCGCTCGGCGTTGGCTTCCAGGCGAAAGCCCGCCTCCTGGATCGTGCAGCCTTCACGGATGCAGGTCAGGACGTCCTGCAGGGTTCGGCGTTCGGGCGCGTGGTACAGCACGTCGTTGGTGGCGACCATCGGCGCGCGCGCGTCCCGCGCCAGGTCGGCCAGGCGCGCCAGGCGCCGGAGATCCTGGGCCGCATAGGCGCGATTGGCCGTGAGCCAGACCCGACCGCGCAACTCACTGGCCATCGCGCCAAGCCTGCTCTCGAAGGCGTCATCCAGCGTGCTGGGCGGCACGATCAAGGCCAACTGGCCCTCGGCGTGCTGCAGGAAGTCCTCCCAGAAGAGCTGACATTCGCCCTTGTCGCCTCGCCGCTGGCCAACGGTCAGCAAGCGGGTCAATCGGCCGAACGCCTCGCGATCCGAGGGGTAGCAGAGCAGGCTCGGCGTATCGTCGGCGAAGTCCAGGCGACAGCCGGTCAGGGCGCGGACCTTAAGCCTGTTCTCCTTTGCAAATGTCCAGGGCCGCACCACCCCGGCCAGGGTGTTGCGGTCGGTGACGCCCAGGGCCTTCAAGCCATAGGCCTCAGCGACCGTGATCAACTCCTTGGCGTGGGAGCCTCCGCGCAGGAAGGAGAAATTGGTGGTGGCCTGAAGCTCGGCATAGGCGAGGCTCATGGGAGAAACAGCCTAACCAAACAGGCCATGCAGCCACCATTTGGGATCGTCGCCAACGCCGTAGAAGCCCTGGCGATAGATCCAGAACCGTTCCCCGGCCTCATCCTCCACACGGTAATAGTCGCGAATCTTGGCCGGCCCGATGGTGTTGAAATCGGATCGCCACCATTCTTGGCCGATCCGCTCGGGCCCCTCGGCGCGGCGCACCCGATGGGCCTGGCCTCGCCACTGAAATTGGATGGGCGGGTCGTCAGGCAGCTTGGCCATCACCGCGATCGCCTCCGGGCGCTTGAAAAGCCGCGTGGGGCGGGGACGGTCGGGATTCCAGGTCTTGCCGGACGGCGGCCCCAGCGGCGCGCGGCGCGTCACCGACCGCTCGGGAACATGACTTTCCCGGGGCTCGTCGCGCCAGACCTTGCCGCCCAAGCGGTTGACCAGCCGATCGACCAGGGGGGCCAGGTTCTCGTCAATCCCCGCGCCAGCCTCTGCGTCCAGGCGCACCTGGACAGTCGACAGGCGTTCGACCTCGTGGGCGTAAACCGTGACCACTTCGACGCCAAAGCCGGGATCGACCGTATCGAGCTTGGGTGTCAGCAGCCGTGTCACGCGTCCGGCGTCGCGGCCAGGTCGCGACAAGCCGGCCCGGATCGGTATGGCCTTGCCATCGAGACGGTGGAAAACGATCTCGAAGCGCCGCGCGCCCTGCCCCTCCTCTTCAAGCCGCCGACAGATCAGGGCCACGGCGTCGCCAACAACGCGCCCCAGGTCATCCGGCGCGCTGATCGGTTCGAAGAAGGCTAGCCGGTCGCACCAGGGCGTAGCCGGCCGCTGAAAGCGCAAGGCCTCGCTCGCCGCGCCCAGGGCCTGGTCCAGTCGCAGGGTCAGGGCCATGCCAAACCGTCGCGCCAGTTGGGCGCGCGGCAGGCCCAGAAGTTGCCCCACATGGAATAGTCCCAGCCGCGGCAGCTGGGCCTGGGCGGCGGCGTCCAGGCGCAGGGCGGCGACCGGCAAGGGGGCCAGCAGCGGCGCCTGGCCGCGGGGCGGGGCGATGGTGCGGTCGGGGGCGAAGCGGGCCAGGGCCCAGGCCGCGCCCGGGGTGTCGGCGATCGCGCCCCTCGCCGGCGCGCCCCAGCGGTTCAGGCGGGCCAGCAGGTCGTCCAGCATCGCCGCCTCGCCGCCCCACAGGTGGGCGACGCCCTCGATGTCGAGGAACAGGCCGTCCAGCCCGTCGATGGCCACGGCCGGCGAGAAGCGCACGCACCAGTCGCAGAGAATCTCCAGGGCGGCGCGGTCGCCGGCGGGATCGTAATCGTCACCGTGCAAATCCGGGACCAGGGCCGCGGCGTCGGCGGCCTTCTGGCCGACATAGAGACCGCAGGCGGCCGCCGCCTCGTCCACGGCGGCCAGACGTCGGGTCCCGCCCTCGATGGCGATCAGGGCTATAGGTCCTCCCCCCCTGGGCGAGGTGTCGGCGAACCCTACGGTGGGGGGAGAATTATGCCGACGGCCCGTGGCTGGATCGACCTTCCGATCACCCCCCCCACCGATCGCTACGCGATCACCTCCTCCATGGGGGGAGGACTCACCCGACCCGCTGAAATTCGGAGTCTTCCTCAACCACGTCGTGATCGGCCAGTTGCGACACCAGACGGAAAGGATGCGGGCCATGGGCGGC
>JACMOF010000498.1 GCA_014378155.1 Caulobacter sp.
AAGCCATGGCCCAGGCGGCGGTGACCCGGCTCAATCCCGCGCCGACCCCGATCTCGACCGACGCCCGCGCCCCGAACATGATGTCGCCGGCCGTCATGACCCCGCCACCGCCGGCCATGGCCAACCAGCAGCAGGGCCGCGACGCCGCCCGCAAGCTCGGCTCCACCTTGGCCGGCTCCATGAAGCAGGAGGGGGGCCGCGCATCACCGCTCTCTCGCCGGACGGCTGGGACACCCACGCCGGCCAGATCGGACAACTCTACTGGATGGCCTGAACATTGGCCTCGGCGCGGAATGGAGCAACACCGTTGTCGTCGTGGCCACCGAGTTTGGCCGCACCGCTCGGATCAACGGCACCGGCGGCACCGACCACGGCACCGGCTCCACCGCCCTGGCGCGGGGCGGCCGGCTGAAGCCCGGCGGCATCATCGGCAACTGGCCCACCTTGAAACAGACGGCGCTGTTCGAGAACCGCGACGTGGCGCCCAGCCTCGACCTGCGCGGCCTGTTCAAGGGCGTGCTGGGCGAACACATGGGCGTCGATCGGGGGGCGCTGGAGACGACGGTGTTTCCCGACAGCGCCACAGCGAAGATGGTGACGGGGCTGGTCTGAGTTACCGCCGCTTTACCTGACGCCGCGCGAACGGGTCGTATTCGGCCTCGTCCTCCGAGAACCCGAACTTGGCGAACCCGGCCTTCATCTCGGGGCTCAGCGGCGCCTGGATGGCCAGGGTGCCGACCGTGGGGTGCGGCAGCAGGATCGAACGCGCGTGAAGTTGCAGCTTCAGGCCTTCCGAAAGCTGCAGGGCCTTGTCGTCGCTGTACTTGGGGTCGCCCAGGATGGGGTGGCCGATGGCCTTCATGTGGGCGCGCAGTTGGTGCGTTCGGCCGGTGTGCGGGCGCAGGGCCATCCACGTGACGCGCGGACCGGCGCGGCTGATCGAGACGAATTCAGTCTCGGCCGGCTGGGCGTCTGGATCCTTCGGCTCGGCGGGCACCACCAGTTCGCGGTCGCCAACCCCACGCTTGGCCAGATGCAGCTCGATGACGCCCTCGACCGGGTGCGGATTGCCGGCGACGATGGCCCAATAGGTCTTCTGGGCGCGGCGGCGCGCGAACGATCCCGACAGCTTGGCGGCGGCGGCCGGGGTCTTGCCCAGCAGCAGCACGCCGGAGGTGTCACGGTCCAGTCGGTGCACCAGGCGCGGACGGTTGACGCCCTCGCCCCAGGCGCTGAGCAGCTTGTCGATGTGGTGGGTGGTCTTGGTCCCGCCCTGCACGGCCAGGCCGGCGGGCTTGTTCAGCGCCAGGACTTCCTCGTCCTCATACAGCACCAGCGACTTGGCAAAGGCGATGTCGCGCTTGGACAGGGCCTGCTTCTCGTCCGGATCGGGCGCGTCGGGCAGTGGCGGCACACGCACCTGAGCGCCGGCCGTCAGCTTGGTGTCGCCCTTGACCCGCGAGCCATCGACCCGAACCTGGCCCGAGCGGAACAGCTTGTTGAGCGCGATGTGGTTCAGGTGCGGCCAGCGGCGCTTGAACCAGCGGTCCACGCGGACGCCGTCTTCGCCAGCGTCCACATAAAGCGTGCGAACTTCTTTCATACTGAAAAGATCCTGCGGGAGATCAAGAGCCCCGCGAAAATGGCCGCCACGGACAGAAGCACGCTGGCGGTCGTATAGGTAAAGGCCTGGGCGTAGGCGCGCTTCTCGA
>JACMOF010000499.1 GCA_014378155.1 Caulobacter sp.
AACGACCATTTCGCCGGACGACCCAGGCGAGACCGCGCCGGGATCAGCGGCTCCAGAACCGCCCATTCCTGGTCCGTTAGATCGCTTGAATACCGCAGGCCCTTTCAAGCGCGCTTGCTCCGGGTGGTTTCGGTCCACATGTCGTTTTCCGTTGATGGCTCGCATCTCCAACAGAATCACAAGGGCCTGAAATCAAACAACTTCATTTCGGGTCAGCCTCTTAGTGGAGCTGCTACGTCGCATCGTCGACCAAATTGAGGGTTGACCGACGAGGAGCGCGAAGAGGCATTGGACGGGTTGGGAGACTGGCTATAGGCGGCTGCCTCGTCTGCCTGCCTCATTCATCGTTGCGTCGCGACATCGGATCATCAACTCCCCGATCATTCGTGGCTCCGGCCGCCGCTCCAACACCAGCCATGCGATGAAGCTCGAAGATGAGCTTCCGCGTCGCCGCCGGGGTGCGGTGAAGGCGGAGCCTTTTTCAGCAACTCTCGCGCGATCTCAGGATGAACCATCGCGGTGGTCACAAACTCATCCACCCGGGCGATGCCGGCAAAGAGGCTCATGCTGGACCGATCGACCTAGGACGCGGCGCGGCGTCTCGCGCACCGCGCGCAGCGCCCGATGCATGGCGATTATGGGAGCTTCGCCCTTACCACGCGCGCACGTACTCGTCCGGAAACCCCAAAATTCGTCTAACAAACTCGCGGATCAACAGGCAGGCTCGTCCAGCCAAGGCCTCGCGCTCGCGCGTTCGCGTACTGCTGCCAAAAATCGGAGCGGCCGCTCCGTCAACGAGTCGCGGCCGGGGTGGCGGGGCGCGGCCTCTCGGATCGGGCTAGAAGATCCACCCACCTTGCGAAACAAGGTCAGTGGCATGCACGCCATACAGAGTGATGCTGTCGCCGTTGTTCAGGGTTATGGCGGTGTCGGCGCCGACCTGGGCGATGCTCCAGCCGATTGAAGCCGTCACATAGGCCTGCAGATTGATGGCGTCTTCGGCGCCCCCCGCCACGAAATCCAGGATGCGATCGGCGCCGTCCCCGGGTGCGAACACGAACTGGTCGTGATCGGCGCCGCCGATCAGGACATCGTCGCCCTTTCCGCCGTACAGCACGTCGAACCCGGCGCCGCCGTCCATCCAGTCATTGCCGGCGCCGCCCTGCAGGCCATCGGCCCCCGTGTTGCCGGCCAGGGTGTCGTCACCGGCCTCGCCATCAAGCCAGTCGTCGCCGGCTCCGCCGTCCACCGCGTCGTTGCCGCCTCCTGCATAGATGAAGTCCCGGCCTCCCAGACCGCCCAGATAGTTGGCGCTGGCATTGCCGTACAGCTTCTCGTCATAGTCCGACCCGAAGCCATTCGACGCCGCGCCGGCCAGGCGCAGAATCTCAACATTGCCGTGCAGTTGGAAGTCGATTGTCGAGATCACCGTGTCGGTTCCCGCGTTGACCTCCTCGATCGCCTGGTCGGAGACGTTGTCGACCAAGTAGATATCATCGTCCAGACCGCCATACATGTTGTCGGCGCCAGATGCGCCGTCCAGCCAATCCTTGCCCGCCCCGCCGGCCAAGCCGTCGTCGCCGGTTCCCCCGTAGACGACATCGTCTCCGTCGCCGCCGTTGAGCCAGTCGTTGCCGCTCCCGCCGTCGAGAGAATCCGCGCCAGCGTCGCCGAACAGGTCGTCGTCACCGGCCAGGCCGCCCAGGTAGTTGGCCCGCTCGTTGCCCACCAGCTTGTCGCTCTGATCGTCGCGGCCAAACAGATTGACGTCGAACCCGGCGTCCGCTTTGGCGATCTCGACATTGACGTGCAGCTGGTAATTGAACCTGACCAAGGCCGTGTCGACGCCCTGGCTCTTCAGTTCCACGATTGCATCCTGCGCGCTGTCCAGCACATAGACGTCGTCGTTGCCCCCCCCGACAAGAACGTCCAAGCCAGCGCCGCCATCAAGCCAGTCCGAGCCGCCACCGCCTTCCAGGCGGTCATCGCCCGCGCCGCCAAAGACGATATCGACAGCCTGGTTGCCGACGTACTGGTCAGCGAACGCGCTCAGAGTAAACCGTTCCACCAGGAAGAAGGTGTCGCCCTGCGCGTCTCCAGTGTGCTGATTGGTCGTAAAGTCGAGCGTCACCGCCGCCGACGCCGCAGCGTAGCTGGCCGTGTCCTCGCCCGCGCCGCCATCCAGATAGTCGGCGCCCGCGCCGCCTTCCAGAAAGTCATTCCCATCGCCGCCGTCGATGATGTCCGCACCAGCCCCGCCATAGAGTTGGTCGTCGCCGAGTTCGCCTGAGAGCTTATCGTTTCCGCCTCCGCCCAAGATCTTGTTGGCAAGGCCGTTTCCGGTAACGATGTCGTCGGCCTCGCCGCCTATGGCGTTTTCGATCTTTGCATCATGGGCGATCGTGAAACCGCCATAGATTCCCGACCCGCTGGACAGCAAGCCGCCGCCGCCCACCTCGTTAAGCAGGCTCGCCTCGCGAAGGTCGATCGTGCAGGCGATGCTCGCACCTTCGGCGGACAGCGTATCGACGCCCCCGGCGTCCCACAGACAGGAATAGGATGTGCCGGCCTGGTTGAGTAGGGGGATGCGATAGACGTCGTCACCGGCGTGGGCGGACGTCTTGGCGCCATACAGCGCCTGGATCGCTGCGATGTCGAAAGCGCCCGGCGTGGACATCCAGCCGTAAGCGTAGGACGGCGAATATCCCTTGGTCAGGTAGCCGTCATTGTAGCTCATCACGGTGAAAATGCTTTGGTTCAAACCAAAGCTGCCGAGCGAGCTCTCGGACGTGACCCCTGGAAAACTGGCGCCGTCGTGAGGGTGGTCGAGGCCCAGGGCGTGGCCGATCTCATGCACGAAGGTGGTGAAGCTGTAGCCGCCTAGCGCATTGTTTTCGCGCGTGAACACCGCGCTCTGGTTGTTGAACCCGCCCTCGAGTTGCATCGCGAACGTGGCGTTTCTGTAAGGCAGCTGGTGATGACCGAGTTCAGTGCTTTCACTGCCCAAAAAGTCGATTTTCTCGACCCAATTCGCGCCGGTTCCACCCGACCCGTTATAGTAAAACGGATAGGCGGCGATGGAGATGTTGCTTACCGCCGTCCAAGTTCTGACAGCATTGATAAAAGCAGTGGCCGCGCCGTTTGCTGACCAGAGCGTACCGCCGTAACCATCATAACCACTTGAGCCGGCTTTCCCTTGTAGGACGTAGGTTATAGAGCCGGAAATATTCCCAAGATCATAAACGGTGGGCCCGAGCAGCGCGTTGAGGAACGGGTTGCCGAGATCCGGAGCGCCGGTGGTTATGTAAATCGACGACATGATACTGCCTTGACTGGACAGGAGGCCCGATGGGTCGGTGAGCCGCTCGGATGCTGGGATTCGTGCTTCTGGGAAGAGCGCCGCGCGGTGAAGCGGTCGCGGCATGTTGGATCAGCGGCTTGAATTTCTAGCCAAGCCACCAAGATATCCCCCTCTTTCGATCGACCAGATGGCGCGTCTCAGACGGCGGCGTCAAGCAAGGTGAACGCTCTGATATATAGATAAATCACCTCGGGCCGCCTGTTATTGGCTGCCGGATGCCTCATGACTAAGGGCGTGCACGGCATATCCTGACCTCTCAGGCCAGGCCGCGCGTAATGATCTGCCCTGTCTCATGTAGCAGAGAAGAAAACGGGCTATCGTGCGTCCCAATCGTGCGTCCTGGCTGGAGCGCGTTGCCGGTGCGGCGGGTGCGCTAGGTGCAACGGAGAGCGAACCTCGCGTGGCGCAGGCTTTCGCGCCCCAGGATGCCATTTATGCTCTGTTTGGAGTGTCTCGCTCGACGCTATTCGTGCCAACCTTGATCGGCAATGGCGCGTGATTTAGCCCCGCTCTCACTGGCTTCGTTGCCTTCGCTTCGATCTGAGGTAGATTCGAGAGCATGGCTGACGGGACAACCCACATCGAGGGCGACGGGCTACTAGAGGCCGGCTTCATGGCCTACGTCGGGGCCGCGAACGTTCTTGGATCGCTGAAGGCGGAGCTGCCCTGTAACCTCGGCGACACCCGCTTCCATGGGGTCTGCGAGACCGGCGCGTTCACCTATTGCAACGGCGGCGCGATCGCAGATGCGGTCATCGGCCGGTATTGCTCGATCGGCCAGGACGTCTTGATCAACCCGGGCAACCATCCGACAAATATGCTCTCGACGCACCCCTTTGCCTACAAGGCGGACGGCGCCTCCTGCGGCCTAACCGGCCGTCCTGAGTATAGCGACATCGCGGTCGATTTCACGGACGAAACGGACGCCCGCCCCAACCGCGTGGTGGTCGGCAATGACGTCTGGATCGGAGCGCGCGCGACCATATTGGGCGGCGTGACGGTCGGAGACGGGGCCGTCATCGGGGCTGGCGCTGTAGTGACGCACGACGTCGAGGCCTACGCCGTTGTCGGCGGCGTGCCGGCGCGCATGACCCGCCGCCGCCTCCCGGAGACCTATGAACGCCTGTTGGCCAGCAAGTGGTGGGAATTGGATCTTTCCTACCTGCCGGGCAATCGCGACTATTCGGACGTGGCTGGGTTTCTGGACCGGCTGGTTCTCTCGCCCTTGCCGCCGCTGCCACATAGAGTCGCACGGATCGAGTTCCGCGTGGACAAGCCGCCCTACATCGCAGTGCCGCAAAGCGGTCTAAGGTAGATCCTGGATGAGCGAGGGGCTGCTTCGGTTTCCGGATGTCGTCGATCTCGACGGCTTCGGCGAATATCTGGCGCTCAAGGCCGCCGGCCGCATCATTGTGACCGATTACCCGGTCAAATCCAGGCCGCGCGACTTCCGAGCGAACGGCGCGGCGGCCAGGTTCGAGGCCATCTTCGACAAGTTCGATAGCAACACCCGGCGCGCCCTGTCCGCCATGCAGGTCAACGCGGAAGCTCTCGCGCGCATCCCCTTCGACCAGCCGAAATGCCGCCGGTCGCCCTATTGGAGCAACGGCTTCATCCCACCCCTGGATGGCCTGTCGCTCTACGCCATGGTGTCGATGAACCGGCCTCGGCTCTACGTGGAGGTTGGCTCCGGAAACTCGACCAAGTTCGTACGACGCGCGATCGAAGACCTGGGGCTCTCAACCCGAATCGTCTCGATCGATCCCCACCCACGCGCCGAGATCGATGCCCTCTGCGATGAAGTCATACGCCAGCCCATGGAAGACGTGGCGCCGGAGGTGTTCGGCCGACTAGGTCGAGACGATATGCTGTTCGTCGATAATTCCCACATGGCCTGCGCGGGATCCGACGTGGCGGTCTTCTTCACTGAGGTGTTGCCCGCCCTGGCCTCCGGTGTGGTCTATGGCCTGCACGATATGCCGCTCCCCCTCGACTACGACGAGCGCATGGCCCCAAGGGGGTATAACGAGCACTACCTGATGGCGGCCTACCTCCTCGGCGGCGCAGCCGGAGACCATGTCGCCTT